>NZ_JAEFCE010000095.1:0-10039 GCF_016406055.1 Vibrio sp. IB15 | reverse complement strand
ATTTTAGCTCTCGGTTATATTTGGACATAAAAAGACCCCCAATAATTGGTGTCCACTATTGGGGGTCAGTTCATTAAGAGCGGCTTTTTTAAATGTCGCTGTAACCATAAGGCGTCCAACCAATCAATTAAATTTCAATAACTTACATGAAAACCAAAACCATAACACGTCCAAATTTAAAACCATAAGATGTCTTTTCTATAAGTTTCAACGAAAACACTAAAGTTAAATGTAAGAAAGTTACACAACGCTAAGAACAGCTACAATTCGCTATGAGTAGAACTTAATAATTAAGGTACGACAGAATCGCTTGGTGATCACAGCATAGTGAGCATATATGAAACACACTTTTGGACAGAAACGCGTTAGAACTGGTGCTCTACAGCATTTCTGTCAGATGAGGAAAAGTATGTTGAAACCTTAGACGTTTGTTAGGTTTTTGTTGGCACTGAAAACCCAAGAGCATTAATTAAATCATATCTACTTTGATCTAAACTTCTACCAGCGGTATCAATAACAACCCTTTTAGTCATCCATTGATCGTAGTCACGCTCAACAACACTCTCCCATGTTGGAAGTTTCAACTCTTGTATATCTGAAGCTCTAGTTTCTATTCGTTGTTTATGTTCGAGTAAATCTGAGCAGGTAATCTCAATTTCAATAAATTGGGAGCTTGAGCTAGTTGCTGCATTTCTCCATAACTCCCGTGACTCATTTACGGGGTTGGTTGAATCAGCAACAACTGATTGTCCAAGTTTTAAATTTTCCGAAGCGATTGAAGCGGCTACTTTATATCCTTCATCATGAATATTACTAATACCATTATTCTTTAAAGCTTGTTCAATAGTGTCAATACGCAAATACATTGCACCAGTAACCTCTGACAAATATTTAGACAGCTCTGACTTCCCAGTACCTGGTAAGCCACCAAAAATATATAACAACTTAACTCTCCTCAGAGATTGACATAAAACCCTAACATTTTTAATAACAGGCAGTCTCTTTTTTCTACCTGCTCGAATTTCGATTAATTTATAATAACCCACAAAAAATTAATAAACTGTATTTATACAGAAAAGAAAGCAAAGCTGGTAAGTAAAGTATCCATGAGCTTGATATTAGGTTTTATACGGAAAACGCACGCCCACTAAAGGGTGTTGAGCATTTTATCTAAGTGACTTTGGAGCATTTTCGAGCTAGAAAATACCACGGGTAAAAATTCAACCTGTGAAGTGTGATCACCAAGCGATTCTGTCGTACCTTAACTACTAAGTGACTTTGTCGTTAGCCTAATTACCGGAGGAAATTATGCATAAAAACAATGCACTAGATATTTTAAAAAATCCTTTTCCAATGTTAATGGAGAAGAGATTAAATATCTTAACCCTTACGTTGAATTGAGAAAAGTAATTCAACAGTAACACTTGATGGAGAGTTCAGCCTCGAAGAGCTTCAAGCAATCGTTGTTTGGATGGAAACCTTAAAGGAGAACATATCATGGTCTTGCCCCAAACTAATTTTACTCACCCTCCCCTCCAAATTTTGCATGCAAAATTTGATAGACACCACCGCGGACGAATTACAAAACATACCTGATGGAATTGTGTGAACTTTCTATTCGAAGAAATTAGTTAAAACCTTTATCGTCACAACTTAGTCACCTCTCGATTGTGACGCTATGGGGTAGATAACCTTATCATCACAAAAGCTTATAGATTCTAAATTACTCACTTCTAGCTTGTTCAACATTTCACTGTCTAACTCATGAATTTTGAAATCGCAGACAAGGTGAACTCCCTCAAGTGCTTCATTAGAAAGTAACGTTTCTAGGGCTAATGCTTGTTTTATAGGGCTTGTTGCAAAAACCTCACAACCCGCCAGACTTTAACAATGATTCATCACTGAGCAATACGTTATGGCCAAGTCTGAATTCAAATGGCGACATTTCACCCCTGAACTGATCTTATGGTGTGTGCGGTGGTATGGCACTACCGCGATGAGCTACGCAAACCTCAGTGATATGCTGGCCGAACGCGGTGTATTCGTGAATCGCTCCACGATATATCGTTGGTTTATCCACTATGGGCCTATCCTACATAAGAAGTTACGCCGTTATCAATTCACTCGCATCGATTCTTCCTGGCAGCTTGATGAAACCTACGTCAGGGTGAAAGGCAAATGGCATTACCTCTATCGAGCCATCAATAAACGTGGAGAAACGGTGGATTTTTTCTTCTCTCATAAGCGTAATAAAGAGGCCGCTTATCAATTTATTAGACGCTGCCTACGTCGCTATAAAACCTCCTTTCATCCCAACGCATTGAATACTGATAAACATTCGTCTTATGGGAACGCCATTGATCGTCTCAAGCGTGAAGGCCGCTTACGGCAAGATGTAGAACATCGGCAAGTGAAATATCTCAACAATGGCATTGAATCTGACCACGCTCCCATCAAAAAGCTTATCGAAGCTACCGGTGGCTTCAAGGTTCGAAAGCGGGCTTGGTCAACGATTCAAGGTTTTGAGGGGATAAGGTTTTGAATAAAGGCCAGTTTGATTTTTGGTTACGCCGTGATGAGCCGAAGCTGAGGGTGCAGGAGAGATCCGCCTTCCTCAATGAACTCTTCAATATCTTCGGAATCTACGCATGAAAAGAGGTGCTAAATTAGGCACCTCAGAAACATCTTCAATTTTTGCAACAAGCCCGAGATAAGTGTGTCCTGTTCCGATAATCCGAAATACAAAGACACCTCTTGTAGCTGCACCATTTGTTTACGTTGAATAAACGCTAACACTAACTTTTGAAACTCAGTCACAGTTCGCAATCCGGAATAACGATGCAGTAACTTAAAGTTATCTAACGTCGGTCCCATTCTAATTTGTTTCTCAGTAACCAAAACTAAGCGTCTGTTGAACTCATTCAACGCAACTCTTTGTTTCTCTTGAAATCTATTCCTGAAATCAGGTTTGAGAATCTGACTAGGGTGTTTTACTTCGAAGAGGGTTGACTGCTCGTTGTGATTTGTTACTAAAAAATCTGGGGTATATCGGCACTTACGATTATTGAATTGATAGTGGAAGCCAAAAGATTGAGAGGTAAAGCTTTTAATGTTGGCGTTATATTCGAGGTGAAAGCAGAAATCGAACTCCAAAATGGAGAGAGTGCGAACAACAGCATCATTCTTCAAGCTCATGAACTTACAGATGTTGTGTACGTGAGATGATTTCTTGGTTTGGTCGAACATAGCAAATCACTTTTGTTGTAAACCTACAACAAAAAATAGACTATGAAGACTTATGGTGCAGAAATGAAGAAAGCCTGCAATTTATGCGAACATATATTGCAGGCTTCATAAAGGGTGGGAACCCAGCCACATCCCGGCACACAAGTCACACGCTGCGGCTGCTTCCTTCCGGACCTGACCGAGTTCACGAGCTATTGTTGCGGGAGGACCAGGCCCCCATAGATTCGTTTTCTAAGAGGCTTGCCTCAAAGAGTGATTGGATTATTAAGCATCCCGGCAGCCATTGCAAGCCCTTCCCCTTTCTTTTTGAGCAATTGTGGTCTAAGTGCTTATCCTTTATTCAAACCACAAGTAAATCGTAGGTAAATTCACCATTTACCTACGATTTGAAGTTCTCACACAACATCATCTAGATTGAATTGGCACTAGATATCGATGTCTTCGTTATCTTCAGTGCGAATGATGTAGTCTGTCATCCATGCCGTTCCTAACAAACATAGCCAGACTACAAATACAGGGCTTGGTACTTCAATGCTCGGTGTAATCACCAGTGCTGCGAAGCCTGCGGTTGGTAGCGTCCAACACAGCAACTTATTCCAGCGGAAGGTTTTCAGCTTCGTCATCGTTTCGATTGACGCCATAATGCCCGTCACACATAAAGCCACAAGCGCTGCGTAAGGTAAATCGGCTATCCAAAGAGGCAAGATTAACCCCAATGACCACCAGCTGTGTCGACTCGCTGGTTTGAGATGATTAGCAGCCCACCAAATCACCATGATGGACAAGACTTGTAATAGAGTCACCCATGGCGTGCCATCAAGCTTACCTGCTGATTGCGTGACCATAATCCCAACCTGCAAAGTAGTCACGATCAAACCCGAAATAATCACTACCGACAAACTACTGCGTCTTGAGAAAACCACCATTAACAATGGGAACAACACCCACGCGCTAACAGAGAGTGTGATTGGCTGTAGAGGAAGGGTTAAGCCATAAGTCGTCATGGCAGCAAGTAGAGCTAAACCTGCGATACCACCCTGCGGTAAGATCCATAACGCAGGAATCACCATCGCCAGTACTGGGATATCTCCCTCACTTAAACTGATTGCTCTCGCACAAACAACGGCTAATAATGTTGTAATTAGAAATTGAAACGTTGAAAAGACCATAGCTCTCTCCTTCTACCGATCCGTGGTATTTATGAACTAGGAACATTTAGTATGGACCAATTTTTAGCCCAAATCTTTGCTGTGATTCACCAAATTCCATATGGAAAAGTAACAACTTATGGAGACATAGCACGTTTCTCGGGTTTTCCGGGCTATGCACGCCATGTGGGAAAAGCATTGGGTAAGTTACCTGAAGGTAGCAAACTCCCTTGGTATCGAGTGATCAACAGTAAAGGCGAGATTTCCTTGAAAGGCGACTCGTTTGAACGCCAAAAGAAGCATTTGGTGGAAGAAGGGATTGAAGTGAGTGACGCAGGAAAAATTAAACTCAGAATATACAAATGGCAGCCCTAGAGCTGCCATCATTCGCCTATTCAACTGGCTAGATTAAACCAATCAAGATGCCTTAACAGTGGCATCCATTTCTAATTAGCGAACACCGACCAAGCGTAGGTCAGCGTGTTGTGTGTTTTCTACATCTGTAATCACAGACTTGATAGTATCTGTTGTGAAACGTAGTTTACCGTCAACATGGATCGTTGCACGCATGTTGTAACGGTGGTTAGGCTGAATCTTGTTGTCGTCATAGCTTAATTCGAACGCAAACGGTACTTGCTTACCATCGGTTGTGAACTCTTGAGTCGCGATAACCGTTGATGGAGCATCCGCTAATGAAATATCTTCTAGCGTTACAGTAACCAATGCATTCTCTGGTAATGCCATTCTTTCGCGGTAGCTAACTGTTCCTGAAATCACTTGAGTATTCTCTGCAACCACTTCCTGAGAAGCGTTCGTTTCAGATGTTGTTTGGCAACCGACTAACATGCCAAACGATACTAAAGACATTAGAAGAATTAGAGCCTTTTTCATATTCAATTTCTCTCAACATGTTTGCCGAACTCGGCAAATCTCCAGACTAATTATAAGAGGGCTTTCATATTCTGTCTTGAAAACCTATGATTTATTGACAGATATATGACTAAGCTAATTGATTAACACCATAATCTGACACTCATTTTACGAAGAGGAATGCTGACGATGAGTCAACCTTTAAAAGAATTACTCAGTTTACTTCAGCTAGAGAAGCTGGAAGAAGGTTTATTCCGTGGGCAAAGTGAAAACCTCGGTCTCCCACAGGTTTATGGCGGTCAGGTCTTAGGGCAAGCGCTTTCTGCGGCTCGTTATACCGTTGAAGACGACCGCAGTGTTCACTCGTTCCACAGTTATTTTCTATTCCCCGGTGACTCTGAAAAGCCGATTATTTACGATGTTGAAAACCTCAGAGATGGGCGCAGCTTCAGTACCCGCCGTGTTAAAGCGATTCAAAATGGCCGCCCTATTTTCTATCTGACGGCTTCTTACCACGGTGACGCACCGGGCTTTGAACACCAAAATCCGATGCCTGATATTCCAGGGCCGGAAAACTTTGCATCTGAAACTGAGCTTGCAAGCCATATTGCGGAGTTCTTACCAGAAAAACTGCGTAAAACCTTCTGTGGTGAAAAGCCAATTGAGATGCGCCCTGTAACAGTGGTTAACCCACTCAAACCAAAGAAGACGGAAGCGAAACAGTACCTTTGGGTTAGAGCAAATGGTGCGGTGCCAGACAACCACTTGATTCACCAATACTTGCTTGCTTACGCTTCAGATTGGGGCTTTTTAGTCACTGCGCTTCACCCACACGAAGTCTCTCTAATGACGCCAAACTTCCAAGTGGCGACGATAGACCACTCAATCTGGTTCCACCGCCCATTCAAAATGGATGAGTGGCTACTCTACGCGATTGAAAGCCCAACAGCGGCCAACACTCGCGGTCTAGTACGCGGTGAGATCTATAACCAGAGAGGCGATTTAGTCGCGACAGCCGTTCAAGAAGGTGTGATGCGCTTTACTAAATAGCCATCAAATAGTTCTGAGCGTCTGCAAGCAAACGCCTTAAACGAAAAGAGGCTAGGTATCGCACCTAGCCTCTTCTCTTTTTAATCACAATGGCAGCTCAACGAAACCGTATTTAGTCACCCTGCTCGGCCGGCTTAGACTCACCTTGCACTCGTGTTTTTATGCCATCACCCGCATCGCGCAATAAATTGAATGGCGATAACACCACGCCTTTTACCGCACCTTCTGCCGCACTTTGAGCAAGTTCCTTACTCTTGTCAGCCAACAAGTTAGCTTGCACCAAGATCGCAGGGACTTCGGCTCTCAGCATCTCAGACTCGGCAATAACCACGGGAATCGTTTGTTCTCGGTAAGACTTACTTTCGGCAAGCATTGGTGGCATCACATCAACACGGTAGCGCTTAAGTTCGGTCAGCGTTGGCGGAATCACATCGGTTCTCACCTGCCCGACTTCAACTCGAACCTTTTTCACTTCGTCTAGGATAGCTGGGATTTTACTGTCGACCGATGCGACCGTTTTGTTTACCTTCTCCACCGTCTTTCTTACATCTTCGACGGTATTCAACATCTGTGGTGCCAATTCATCGACGTGCTCTGCCAGTATCAGAAACTCTTCGACTTTTAGTTCTTTGGTGAGCACGGAAAGATCCTCAATAACCTGAGGATAGGTATCGACAATTTCACCGACTTTATTGGTGAATGAATAGATGGTGTAGCCAAGGTAAAAAATAGCGATAGCTAACACGAGTTGAATAGCAGTAGAAACTTTTGCAAACATGAATAATCCTTTTCTTCATCGCAGAGGCAATATCTAAACTCGAAACACAATCTTTAACAAGGTTATAGCGGTAGCGCGGTGGTGTACTTTAATGGTTCCATCGCAAACGTAGAAGTAACGTTTGATATACCATCCACACTGTTAACTAAGCGCTTATAGAACTCATCAAAGCACTTCATGTCTTTAACCTGCACCTTCATCATATAATCGTACTCGCCCGCCATGCGGTAGAACTCCATGACTTCTGGGAATTCCGACACAGTATTCACAAAACGACCATACCACTCATGAGAATGATCGCTGGTTTTCACCAATACGAACGCGGTAAAAGAAAGATCTAACTTTTCAGGGTTCAGCAATGCCACTCTTTTTTCAATGATGCCATTCTCTTCCAAACGCTTTAAGCGCTTCCAGCAAGGCGTTGTGGTGAGGTTGACGGCTTCAGAAATGTCGTTCAATGACAGGGTACTGTCTTCTTGTAATAACGCTAATATTTTTTTATCTACGCCATCTATCACACTTTCACCAAATCGCTTTTAAATAGAATAATTTTCTACATTTTAGTCAAAATAAAGCAAATATGGCAAAGTTTTTCTCTCCGGATCTAGCTAAATTAAAACCATACCAATTACAAAAAATTCCTACACTCGATCAGGAGAACGCTTATGTGCACTGACCATCAATGGATTAACAACGCGATTCGTAAAATTGAAGCGGACTACCAACGCTCTGCGGATACGCACCTTATCAAACTAGACCTTCCAAGCATTGAAGGCATTGATATCTACCTTAAAGATGAAAGTACACACCCAACAGGCTCTTTGAAGCACCGTTTGGCGCGTTCTCTGTTCTTATACGCTATCTGTAACGGTTGGGTTGGCCCAGAAACTACAATCATTGAGTCTTCATCTGGCAGCACAGCGGTGTCTGAAGCTTACTTCGCTCGCCTACTTGGCCTTCCATTTATCGCAGTAATGCCAAAGTGCACAGCGAAGAAAAAGATCGAGCAGATTGAGTTTTACGGCGGCCAAGCACACCTAGTTGACCGCTCTGACCAAATCTATGATGAGTCACGTCGTTTAGCAGCGGAACTCAATGGTCATTACATGGACCAATTTACTTACGCTGAGCGCGCAACCGACTGGCGTGGTAACAACAACATCGCAAACTCAATTTTCAATCAAATGCAGATGGAAGATCACCCGGTTCCAACTTGGGTTGTAATGAGCCCGGGTACTGGTGGTACTTCAGCAACGATTGGTCGTTTCATTCGTTATCAACAGCATGAAACTAAACTTTGCGTTGTCGACCCTGAAAACTCAGTTTTCCACGAGTATTACAAAACAGGCAATACAGAAGTAAAAGGCAGCACATTCAGCAAAATTGAAGGCATTGGTCGCCCTCGTGCAGAACCAAGCTTCATTCCAGGTGTGGTTGACGAAATGCGTAAGATCCCAGACGCGGCAAGTATTGCAACGACACATTGGTTGTCTGACATTCTAGGCCGTAAGGTTGGCGCATCTACGGGTACCAACATGTACGGTGTGCTTCAACTGGCAAGTGAAATGAAAGCGCGTAGTGAGAAAGGCTCTATCGTGACTCTACTTTGTGATAGCGGCGAACGTTACCTAGACACTTACTTCAATGACGAGTGGGTGAGCAACAACATTGGTGACCTTCAGCCTTACGCTGCGAAGTTAGAAGCTTTCTCTCAAACGGGTGAATTAGTTTAAGCACCAAGCAAAGCACAAGCGTCCAAAATAAAAAGAGCCCTTAATGGGCTCTTTTTGTGTGTCTTTGGTTAACGACAAACTAAGACTATTCTGGCTTCTGCTTCGCTTCAAAAGCAGCCAGTTGCTCTGGTGTTGCTTTTGGTTGGTGGTTTTGTTTCCACTCATCGTAAGTCATGCCATAAACACGCTCACGAGCGTCATCAATATCAAGGTCTAAACCTTGTTGTTCAGCTTCGGCTTTGTACCACTTACTGAAGCAGTTACGACAGAAGCCAGCCAAGATCATCAGATCAATATTCTGAACATCTTTGTTGTTGTCTAAGTGTGCTAATAGGCGACGAAAGGTTGCTGCATCCAGCTTGTCTTGTTCTTCTTGAGAAAGATCTTTGTATTTAAATTCAGCCACTTTAGTGTCCCTTAATAATTTTCATTTTTTAATGTATTGAGCAGATATTGTTATACAAAAAAAGCCCGCACTGCGCTAGGAGCAAACGCAGGCTTTTCAAAACATTCATAGATAAACCGGAATTCCCATGAAACGATTAAAAAACGTATTTATCCTATTAGTTTCTCTTATTATAAGCGCTACAGCTTTTGCATCTCCATCAGAGGGAAAACAATACACGCTTTTGGAAAAGCCTTATTCAACCGAGTATCAAGTAGACAAATTCTTTTCATTGACCTGCATGCCTTGTTGGCAGATGACAGAGTTACTCAAAGATAAAGAAGGCTCTGGTGAACTGAAATTGCATCGTACTCACGTGATTTTTAACGACTCGACCTTACAAGCTGCAGGTATTTACTACACCGTGTTGGCTCAAAAGCCGGATATGTCTCATGCACTTTTGAGTGAATTATTCTCGCTGGTTCAAACTAAAAAACCGCTGCAAGAAACGGATATCGACGCTTTTTTCAAAGAACACAACCTTGTGAAACAAGAAGACATGACTCAAGATCAACAACAGCAATGGGCTAAGTTCATGGAAGATGCTGTTACTAAGACCGAGCAAGCATCGATTAGCAGCATTCCGAGCTTTATTATTAATGGGCGCTATATGGTGAAACTAAGAGGCCACCGCTCTATGGAAGAACTGCTCGAAACCATTCAATACCTGAGTGAGCAATAGAGTCCCACTCTTTTCTGGCATCATTCGCAAACCAAATAAAAAGGTTCATCGCGGCTTTCCGGGGAAAGCCGCTTTTATCTTCAAGAA
>NZ_JAEFCE010000094.1:0-11573 GCF_016406055.1 Vibrio sp. IB15 | reverse complement strand
CTTCTTGAAGATAAAAGCGGCTTTCCCCGGAAAGCCGCGATGAACCTTTTTTTATCTGTAACTTGCTTAGTACATCATCGGTAGTGTCATTAGACCAACAACTACCGCGATCATTACAAGTCCTTGTCTTTGCGAAGATGAAATCATAACACTACTCCTAAATTTGGTTGTCTCTCGCTATGTTTTAAAGAATAGCACTACTTATGGCTTTAGATCAAGAATTACTTTCGAAGGCCCCAAAAGTAGTAGAAAAGTATTGCCATATGGCTTTTTTTGGAGTGTTTAAGTGTGGTTTTTGGTGTGTTCTTATTTTGTTCGTTGTGATTTATGTTTGTTCTAAGTTGATTTAAGTTGTTGTTTTGTAATGGTTGTCTTGTTTGATTTATATTGTTAATGGTTGTTAAATTGTATTAATGAGGCTTGGTGCTTTGTGGGTGGGAATTTGGTGGTTTTTAAGGTTTTTGCTTTGATTTTTGTGGTGGTTTTTACATGGGGCTTGAAAAAAACTGACAAAACTAGTCATTTGAAAAGTAACTTTCCCACTTTATAAGTCTAGGTTGGAATGACGTTTTTATTTTCCAGTTAATCTATGTTTTTTATGTCTAAGTATCTGTTAATAAATGACTTGTCTGTTTTTTATTTTACTTTTTAAAGTCGATAATGGGCGTTTTTTAGGGGCGAAGAAGGAAATCTTAAGAGAATAACTAGGTTAAAATGGGATCTGGCTTCTCTAAGCGAAGTTTAAGAGGGTTTTATAATGATTTGCTGCAGTTTTAAACGAATCACCATTCTCGAATCGTTAATTGCGACGACTTCAATCTAAAGGTGTTCTTTTTAGTGGAAGCGTAATCAAGATCCAATTTTGAGGGGCTGAGGCTTTACATCAATATTCGTGTGCCTAGACTGGCGACGATTTAAAGTAATAGGGCAAGTGGTATGTGGAGTTGGTTAGCGGTTTCCTTATCTGGTATCGGAGCAGTAGCAGGAACGAAACAAGGACATATCGGTCAGGCCTTATCGTATAAGGTATTTACCTTTGTATTATTAGCGATCATTGCTTTAACTCAGTCTGTTGTTGCTGACTATACGTATTGGGTCGTTGCTGGCCTGGCGATCTCGGCGATCGCAGATGTATTTCACACCCTCACGCAAAAACGTCCCCTATATTTTGTTTGCTTTCTGCTAGCTCAACTCTGTTATAGCAAAGCCTTTTGGTTGCAGCTGTCTGGAGAAATGGTCTGGTGGTTGTTCGCCTTACTCTTGGCTGCTTGTGTTGTGGCTTTCTTCTTACTGCTACCACGTCTAGATAAACTTGTTTTCCCAGTTGTGATTATGGGGATTGTACTTATTCAGTTAACTTGGGCTTCTGGTGAGGTTTGGTTGCTTGACCCTAAGTTATCGCACGCGGCTGGATTTGCAGGTTGTAGCGTATTGCTGCTCTCGGCACTGGCTTATGCACTTAACTGTTACCGCAGCCCAATCAAAAGTGCTTACTTCTGGGTAACGGGCAGCTACTTTCTCGCCCATGCGCTTATCGTCGCCTCTCTGACCATTTAGGGTAGAGCGTCTCCAAGCCTGAGCTATATCAAGGCAGCTTCACTCAAACTCGGTACTCTACGTGTAATTCATTAAACATGAGATTGAGTTATGACTACCGAAATTCACGCACACAACGTTTTAAACCTACTCAGTGAAAAGCCTCTGACTCGAGAAGAGCTGACACAAGAACTGGCTCAGATGTATGGCACTGAAGCTCGTTTCCATACTTGTAAGCTTAATGGTCTCGATCTGGATGGCTTGCTGAAGTTTTTCCTGAAGATGGAAAAGGTCGTGCTTGTCGATGACAAGCTGTGCACGAATCGCGAGCGTGTGTGTAATCACTAATCTTGAGTGATTTGAGAGTGGATGCATTTGTGGTATCCGCTCTGTCTATTCTTACCTGTTTGTTCTCGTTAACGTGCTGCAATGACATAAGTTAGTCTGCTGATGACTGCGTTCGAAAATCAATGTTGAGGCTGCTATACTCCGCGCACCTTCGCTTTTCGAGACAAACTTATGGAAATCTTATCTGCAGCAACCATGCTGTTTCTTATCATGGACCCGCTTGGCAATCTGCCAATCGTGCTCTCTATCCTTAAGCATATTGATCCGAAGCGTCGCCGTATTGTTCTGATTCGTGAGCTGATGTTCGCACTGGTTATCTTGCTCCTGTTCTTGTTTGCGGGTCAAAGCATCATGAACTTCCTACACGTACAGCCTGAAACCTTGAGCATCTCTGGCGGTATCATTCTATTTATCATCGCGATTAAGATGATTTTCCCGAGCGCAGGCAGTATTACAGGGCTTGCTGCAGGTGAAGAGCCGTTTATCGTGCCGATGGCGATCCCAATGATTGCTGGTCCGTCTGTTATTGCCGCATTGATTCTTCTTGCGACACAACATCCAGACAACATGCTTGAGCTTTCAGCCGCTGTAATGCTGGCGTGGGGCGCTACCTTCTTCATTTTGATGTTTAATGGTTTCTTCTTGCGTGTATTAGGTGAGAGAGGGCTGAAAGCGATCGAGCGCCTGATGGGTTTGTTACTTGTTATGCTGTCGACTCAAATGTTCTTAGACGGTGTGAAGGGTTACATGTCTTAGTAGCGTTATCATTATTCAATAAAAAACGCCGCTCAACTGAGCGGCGTTTTGGTATCTGTTGCTTGGTAACAGCTTTCGATTACATCATGTACTTACGACGGATATCGAGTAGGGCGAAGATTCCAAAAATCAGAATGGACCATTTTTCCCAACGCGTCATTTCGATTTTATCGCCGAAGGCACCGATAAAGATCAGCATCTGTAAGCCGTGCATAAAGAACAAGAACGCTGTCATGATGTAAAGCGCAATTGCGGCATTACCAGGGAACGGATGGAAAATGTTGACGATCAACACAAACCATACAAAGGCGATAGCGGCTTTGGCTAATGGAAGCAAGATATTCATTCAATCATTCCTATTCTTCAGTGATTCGGTTGAACAGTCGGTAGCTCGACTGGCCAGTTGTCTTATCGCGGTGCAGCTCCCAGTTTTCTGGCATCGCTTCTAGCTTGAGTTCTTTCTCTGTTTCGACGTAAATAATCGCGTCGTCCGCAAGCCAGCCATTGCTCTCAAGTAGCTGTACCGTCTCTGCTAGCAAGCCTTTACGAAATGGTGGATCAAGGAATACCACATCGTAAGGTGTTCCTGGCTTTTTGAGGAAAGATATAGCATCAGTATTTACCACATTGATGTTGTCTGCTTTGAGCTCTTTAGCATTATCAGAAAGCTGCTTAGCGGCCTTTTGATTCATTTCGAGCAGTGTCACCATTTTTGCTTGGCGAGAAGCTGCTTCAAAACCTAAACCACCAGAACCTGCAAATACATCTAAGCAGGTCGAATTTGGGATATCTTGTGCGACCCAGTTAAAGAGTGTCTCTTTTACTCGGTCAATGGTTGGGCGTAAGCCTTCTAAATCATGAACGGGCAGCTTTCTACCTCTCCATGAACCACTAATAATTCGAACAAAGCCACCGGAAGGCTTTTTTTGTGATGTGTTTTGCTGGCGACGTCTTACCATAGATTTTTTGACCGCTAATAAAGTGATACTATACCGAGCCCAATTTAAGTTGGTTCGAGTATTAAATAAATTTGCAATGACAAAGTGTATCAAGCTAAAAGCAAACTTATCACTGCTTTGTCATTTTTCTTTACTATTCGTTTGTACAAGCTTGTATTGTATAACAATAGCAAAGAGTCGACGTGCATTAAGCCAATACAGCTAATTAGTAGATCTAGGAAACTCCTCTGATGACGGAAAAAAAGAAGCGCGGATTATTATCGTGGCTTGGTTTTGGTGAAGAAGAACAAAGCCCAAAAACTCAGAATGAAGCGAACGTAGAAAACGTTGAAGATCAAACTGAAGTTGAATCACAAGTCGAGGCTGAACCAGTCGCGCCTGAAGCGGAAGCCGCTCAGTCAGTAGAATCTCAGCCTGATGAGTCAGAGCAAACTCTGGAAGAGGCTCAAGATGAGCAGCAACCTGTCGCAGCAGAAGCAGAAGCAGAAGCAGAAGCAGAACAGGAACAAGAAGTGGTTCCTCAAGCTCAGGTTGAAGAAGTACAAGAGAAGCCAACAGAAAGCTTCTTTGCTCGCCTTAAGCGTAGCCTAAGCCGTACTAAAGCAAACATTGGTGCAGGCTTCTTTGGTTTGTTCAAAGGCAAGAAAATCGATGATGATCTGTTTGAAGAACTAGAAGAGCAGCTGCTGATCGCGGATGTGGGCATGAACACCACAGTTAAGATCATTGAAAACCTGACAGAAAAAGCATCTCGCAATGACCTAAAAGATGGCGAAGCGCTTTATGGTCTGCTGAAAGAAGAGATGGCAGACATCTTAAGCCAAGTGGAACAGCCATTAGTGGTTGATACTACGAAAACGCCTTACGTTATCTTAATGGTTGGTGTGAATGGTGTTGGTAAGACAACCACTATCGGTAAGCTAGCGAAACAATTCCAAAACGAAGGCAAGAAAGTGATGCTAGCGGCGGGTGATACTTTCCGTGCCGCAGCTGTTGAGCAACTTCAGGTTTGGGGTCAGCGTAACGATGTGCCGGTTATCGCTCAACACACAGGCGCAGACAGTGCATCTGTTATCTACGATGCGATTGAAGCTGCTAAAGCTCGTGGCGTGGATGTTGTGATTGCCGATACAGCGGGTCGTTTGCAGAACAAGAGCAACCTGATGGAAGAGCTACGCAAGATTGTTCGTGTCATGAAGAAGATTGATGACTCTGCACCGCACGAAATCATGCTAACACTTGACGCTGGTACAGGTCAGAATGCTATCAGCCAAGCGAAACTGTTCAGTGAAGTTGCACCAGTAACCGGTATTACGCTAACTAAGTTAGACGGTACTGCGAAAGGTGGTGTGATTTTCTCAATTGCCGACCAGTTCCAGATTCCAATTCGTTACATTGGTGTTGGTGAAGGTATTGATGATTTGCGTCCATTTGAGTCAAAAGACTTCATTGAAGCTCTATTTAGCCGCGAAGAGTAACGCGAGTAGCAAAGTGGTTTATCCCTAACCTGCTATCGTTTTAAATTTGATATTAGTGATCGTAAGAGGAATTTTCGGTGATCAAATTTCAGCAAGTGAGCAAAGCCTACCGAGGCGGACGCCAAGCACTCCAAAAAGTGGACTTCCATCTCAAACGTGGAGAGATGGCATTTTTAGGCGGGCATTCCGGTGCAGGTAAAAGTACCTTGCTGAAGTTGATTTGCGCGATTGAGCGCCCGACTGATGGGCGTGTCTGGTTCAACGATCACGATATCACTCGTATTCCTGCTAAAGACATCCCATTCTTACGCCGTAATATCGGGATTGTTTTTCAAGACCACCGCCTGCTGATGGACCGCTCTATCTTTGATAACGTTGCTCTGCCTATGCGTATCGAATCTATTTCTGAAAATGAAATAAAGCGCCGAGTCAGTGCTGCGTTGGACAAGACTGGCTTATTAGATAAAGCACGCTGTTTGCCAAGCCAGCTTTCTGGTGGTGAACAGCAACGAGTGGGCATTGCCCGTGCTGTGGTCAACCGTCCAACTCTGCTGCTTGCGGATGAGCCAACGGGTAACCTAGACCCTGAGTTATCTAACCGCGTTTTGCGATTGTTTGAAGAGTTTAACCGTGCCGGTGTGACTATCATCCTAGCAACGCACGATATCGGGTTAGTGAACACTCGCCCTCAATACCGTCATCTTGAATTAAACCAAGGCTTTTTGAGTGAGGTTGAAGACTATGGCCGCTAATAAGCGCATCAAAAAACCTCAATCTAATCGCGCTGCAAACCGCACTTCAAGTGATGGTTTCTTCGTGGTGCATTGGAAACAAGCTAAATCATCGTTCTCTCAGATGTGGCAACGTCCGTTGGGCAACTTACTGACCCTTGCGGTTATCTCTATGGCTTTAGCAATGCCTGCGTGTTTGTACCTACTAGGCAAAAACGTAGGTGAAGTGGCAAAAGATGTCACAAGCCCGTCACAAATTAGTGCTTATGTAGAGGATGGTATTCCCGAGCCTCGAGTGATGGTGCTTAAAGATGAAATCGAGAGTTGGGATCAAGTTGAGCTGGTGGAGTACATTTCACCTCAACAAGGGCTTGCTGACCTCAGCCAGTATTCTGGCTTTGATGATGCCCTAACTATTCTCGACGATTATTCACTGCCAGGTGTGTTAGTGATAACGCCAAGCGTACAAAGCGATGCTCAAATCAAAGAGCTGGCAGGCCAAGTTAAAAAACAAGAATTAGTGACCGATGTTCGTTTGGACGAAGATTGGTTAGCAAGATTAGACGCGATTAAAGCGCTAGCCGCTGTCATTGTGATTACCTTAACGGTATTGATGTTAGGCGCTGTGTTTTTGATTATCGGCAACACACTACGATTTAATGTGTTGGCGCATAAAGAAGAGATTCAAACCATGAAGCTGATTGGTGCCACCGACAGCTACATTCTTCGACCATATTTATATTCTGGTATGTGGTTCGGTGTATTAGGTTCGGTTAGCGCGTGGGTAATGACGGCATTAATTACCGTATTACTGAACAGCGCGGTGGATGACTTGGCTCAGCTTTACGACAGCCACTTCCGTTTAATTGGCCTAAGCTGGGATGAATCTTTATTGCTTTTGATCGTTGGAACCCTGCTGGGTAGTGTGGCTGCGAAGCTTTCTGCACAGCGTCACCTAAAAGAAATTGAACCAGTTTAGGTGAATAGAGTCATATTTAGACGAAAAATAGGCACTTCTTAACCAGTTTTTGCCTTGTATAGACGAATTGATTATGCATAATTACTTCCCCCTTCTTGAAACCTGTTCATTTTAGGTTCAAGATTGTCGGGTTTTAATAGATGTACTACTCCAGATCAGAGATTGATGAGGAACCGAATGGCAAACCAAGCGTATCAAATGGCTTTAGTCACACAAGATAGTTTAGACAGCTATATCCGCTCAGCGAACAGCTACCCAATGCTGACCCCTGAAGAGGAACGTGGACTTGCAGAGCGATTACATTACAAAGGTGAGATCGACGCTGCGAAAGGCTTGATCCTTTCACACCTACGATTCGTGGTGCACGTTGCAAGAGGTTACTCTGGCTACGGGCTGCCTATGGCTGATCTCGTTCAAGAAGGTAACATCGGTCTAATGAAAGCCGTTAAGCGTTTCAACCCAGAGGTTGGCGTTCGATTGGTTTCTTTCGCAGTTCACTGGATCAAAGCTGAGATTCATGAGTACGTTCTGCGTAACTGGCGTATCGTTAAGATTGCGACAACTAAGGCACAGCGCAAACTGTTCTTTAACCTTCGTAAATCTAAAAAGCGTTTAGGTTGGTTTAATAACGGTGAAGTTGAGACAGTCGCTCGTGAACTGGGTGTTGAGCCCTCTGAAGTTCGTGAGATGGAATCTCGCTTGGCAGCGCAAGATGCAACGTTTGAAGCACCAATGGATGACGATGACGGCGGTTCTGCTTACACAGCTCCGGTTTACTACCTAGAAGATAAAGCGTCAGACGTTGCTGAAACGGTTGAAGCATCTAACTGGGAGTCTCACACCAATAACCGTTTAGGTCTAGCACTAGCAAGCCTAGATGAGCGTAGCCAACACATTGTTCGCTCACGTTGGTTAGACGACAATAAAGCAACACTACAAGACTTAGCGGATACCTACAGTATCTCTGCAGAGCGTGTTCGCCAGTTAGAAAAGAATGCGATGAAGAAATTGAAACAAGCCGTTGGCGATTTCTAACAGCACTTAGTTTCTAAATAGTAGCTAGCAAAAAACTGAATTTTGAAAAGGCCGAGATCGAGAGATCTCGGCCTTTTTGTTTTGGATCGAATTCTCAACTTTTGTGATCGTAATTTGCAAAATGATTTTGTGGATAACTCTGTGACAAGTTTATTCGTCAGCTGTCTAAAAGCAGGGTGTAGTAAGGCTTTGAGCGTGTTTTTTGAGTGGGGATATGTTTTAGTTAACCCACAGTTAGATCAGGATCATCACTACATGTTGTGGATCTATTTTTTCAAAGGCACTTTATTCACGCAATTCACAGATTTATCCACAAATGGTGTAAAAGTGATCGCTGGTGGATAACCTTATTAAGTGGATGTGATTGTTAGCCTTGGGATAGGTTACAATGGCAGCAAAGTAAATCAGTATAAAAAGAGAAAGTCATGGACCAGTTTAAACATATCGACGTGCAAGGTGCTCAGGCCCTTATTGAACAAGGCCAAGCTCGACTTGTTGATATCCGCGACCCGCAATCTTTCGCGGTTGCTCACTCAAAAACCGCTTATCACCTCACAAACGACACTATGGTCTCGTTTATGGATGAGGTGGAGTTTGAACAACCTATTTTGGTAATGTGTTACCACGGCATTAGTAGCCAAGGTGCGGCACAATATTTAGTGAACCAAGGCTTTGAAGAGGTATATAGTGTTGATGGTGGCTTCGAAGCATGGCACCGTGCTGAACTTCCTGTGATTGCTGGCTAATGACCTTTATCGCTTAAACATCTCTCATAGCATGAATAGGAAATAACAATGATTAGATTGATGGTGTTAGACAATCCACGTCTTGCTCAAGCATTTATTGATTACATGGCTTCTCGCCAGATCCCTATTCAGCTTTCACCTGAAGGAGAAGGGCGCTTTGCGCTTTGGCTGCTTGATGGCCAGTTTCAAGTTGAAACAGAAGCGGAGCTCAACCGCTTCTTGTCGGAACCCAATCATAAACGCTACCAAGCGGCCTCTTGGGATATGGCTGAGACTAGAAAGAGTCACTTCCATTATCACACGCCTAGCTTCATGGGGATGATTAAAGCCAAGGCCGGCCCTGTGACACTTAGCATCATGTTGGTGTGCGTGGTGATTTTTGCACTTCAGCAGATCGGTTTTGGCCAAGCGATTTTCAATGCGTTGCACTTCCCTGCGGTGGACGGACAGCAGTGGCAATTGTGGCGTTGGTTGAGTCATGCCGTGCTTCATTTCTCGGTTATGCACATCGCTTTCAATATTCTGTGGTGGTGGCAACTGGGTGGAGATATTGAGAAAAAGTTAGGTGGTCTTAAGCTACTTCAGATCTTTGCAGTCTCTTCGGCGTTGTCGGGAGCTGGGCAATACTGGGTTGAAGGGGCCAACTTCGGTGGCTTATCTGGTGTTGTGTATGCCCTGGTTGGCTACCTGTGGGTGGTGGGCGAAAAAGCACCGCAACTTGGTTTGGGAATCCCAAGACAGATCGTTGGCTTTATGCTGGTGTGGTTGGTACTTGGGTACATGCAGCCATTTATGGCGATCGCCAATACCGCTCACCTAGCGGGTCTAGCGGCGGGTGTGATTATCGGTTTCGTTGATTCAATGAAAGCGCCGAAATCGGCAAGAAGTTAGTTCCTAGCATCGATAGAAACAAAAAAAGCGGCCAAATGAGCCGCTTTTTTTAGATTCGTTTTATACCCGCTGTTACTGATAGAGGTATTTGGTAAACAGCAAATCCGCAATCAGGGTTTTGCCCGTCTCTGGAAGTAAAATCTTGTTGAGATGCTCAACTAACGTTTTTCTTAAATCTTCACGACCGGACAATGACTTAATCGTCTCTTCGTTTTGTTTGCCCAATAGCTCGATTACTGCATCACGAATCAATGGTTGGTGATGCTCGATGGTTGCTAAATCTTTGCTATTCGCCACCATGATATCGAGACGAACTTGAATGTAGCCCAGTTTTTTACCTTTAGTGTAAAAATTGGTGGTCAGGTCTGGTTCTAGCGTGAAGTAGGCTAGTTTAGGTTCCGATTCCTCTTCTGCGAAACTTGATGCTGAAAAGAGTAGAGTAATCGCAAGAAATATTTGGGCTACATAACGTTTGTGCATATTTGTGACTTTTCTTTAGTTTATTCGCGATATTCGAAACGCATTAGTCTTGTTACAATGAACGGTCTAAATCTAAATACGTTTACAATTCGAAGACGCTTTAATTTTGTTCGAAAGTTGAAGCTTTATTGTACGTGTAAAGTCACCTATTGAATACTAGTATGAATCAGCCAATATCGCTGTATCTTAATTCTTTAATGAATGTAGATTGGCAAAGTACAGAAACATTTGATTTTCCTAATGAAACAACCAAAGAGTGGCTGATGGAGCAAGGTTCTCTTTCCCGTAAGTTGGGTAAGTGTTGCCAACATCTGTCTGTGGAGTTGCTTCACAATCAAGTTGTAGAACGCTCAATTGTGCAACAAGATGAGCAGCACCTTTTATCATCGTCTGATTGCTTACTTCGCAAAGTAATTTTGAATGGGGATGATGAACCATGGGTATTAGGCCGAACCTTAATTCCTCGAGTGACATTAGAAGATCAGCATTCAGACCTTTCTCAACAAGGTAATGTCCCGTTAGGGTTGACCGTTTTTAGTGCGGAGAACGTCGAGCGAGACGCGCTGCAAGTCAGTTGGGTTATCGCTGGCGACGAACGATTACTCGCACGCCGCTCTCGATTATGGATGAACCATAAACCGATGCTTGTAGCAGAACTGTTTTTACCAACATCACCCATTTACTCTAAGGAGAGTGTGTAAATGCTTGCCACCAAAGCGAAAGCGTACTGGCAATTAACGCGAATGAATCGCCCGATTGGTACCTTGTTACTCCTTTGGCCTACGTTATGGTCGTTGATTATCGCCGCACAAGGTATGCCAGATTTGGATGTCTTGGTCGTATTTGTGTTGGGTGTTGTACTAATGCGCTCAGCAGGCTGCGTGATTAATGATTTTGCTGACCGTAAGGTGGATGGTCATGTAAAGCGTACCAAGCAGCGCCCACTGCCGTCAGGTCTGGTGTCGAGTAAAGAAGCCGTTATCCTTTTTTTAGTGCTAGCCGTGATTTCATTCTTGTTAGTACTGACTATGAATCCGCTGACCATTAAGCTATCTTTCATTGGGGTGGGCCTAGCTTTCATTTACCCTTTCATGAAGCGTTTTACGCACCTTCCACAGTTGTTCCTTGGTTTGGCGTTTAGCTGGGCTATTCCAATGGCATGGGCTGCACAAACCAATGAGCTACCAAGTATCGTTTGGTTTATATTCGTGATTAACGCGTTGTGGACGATTGCTTACGACACGCAATATGCGATGGTTGATCGAGATGACGACCTGAAGATTGGTATTAAATCGACGGCGATTTTATTTGGCCGTTTTGACAAACTGATTGTTGGCTCGCTGCAGTTAGTGACCTTAGCGATGTTGATTGCATTAGGCATGCATTACCACCTAGGTGACACCTTCTATTGGGCATTGTTGGTAGCAGGCGGCTTGTTTGTTTATCAACAACACCTGATGCGTCATCGCGATAGAGATTTATGCTTCCAGGCTTTCCTTAATAACAATTATGTAGGAATGGCCGTCACCATCGGTTTGTTCATCACTTTTTGGTAAGCGATGGTTTGATAACAAGAGCATGACCCGTCCTGATATGGGTTGACACTTGATTGACTAAAACGCTCGATGTACTTC
>NZ_JAEFCE010000093.1:0-11589 GCF_016406055.1 Vibrio sp. IB15 | reverse complement strand
AGAGTCAAGCACATGGGACAGGCATGTCTTCGCTCTGAATTAAGCAACAAAGCCGAGTAAGTAAGTGTTGATATTGAGGGGTTATGGAGAAAAGTGAAAAAGTATTAGGTATAGCATTTTTTTGGTTTTTAACCTTAGTGCTTAACTTCAAAGGATTGTTGATATTATCGTTATTGAGTTACTTTAGTTTCTGGATTTTACTTGTTAGAGAGAAGTATTTTCTTGAGTTTAAAAAATCATGCATATTCGCATTAGTATCTGTGCCGATTGTCTATTCCTCTATCATTTTAGATGGTTATTTTCAGTTAGAAGGGAACTTAAGAATAATAGTATCTTTACCTATTATTACGATTGGTGCTTTTGTTTTTTCTAATATAAAACGTTCTCTTTCACCGGCAAACTGAAGGTAACTGGGGTATTGGAGGTTCAAACTCTCTAAGCCCCATACGTACTGGTCAACAAACTTCGGTCCCAATTTAACCACTGCTTGGATAAGAACTTGCATTCAAGGCTTACAGATACTTTTTCTAATAGATATCGGGCGCGTTAGAGTCCAAACTCTAACCCGTTTCTGTCCAAAACCTTCACAGGTTGAATTTTTACCCGTGGCATTTTCTAGCTCGAAAATGCCCCATTCCGAGTTTGCGCAACAAAATCGTGAAAAATTTAATCGAATAGGTTTATGGGCGTATCCGAACGACTCAAGTGTTATCGCATAAATAGTTAGCATTGAGTATGTCAAAGACCTTCACAGGCTGAATTTCGACCTGACTAGTTACTCTTTATTTGACTCCATATTTTTGTCTCAAACTTGCGTCTTGCGTAGTGAGCAGTGCTTTGAGATAGAAGTAGGTTTTATAGCGGCATAATGTCGTATATGAAATGAGCCACTATGTATAAGGCATTGAAAAATATTAATTAAATCTTAGGCAGTTGTCAGATTTTCAACAACCTTAGGCGGAGCTCATCTTTAACAAAGATGGTACCATTAAAATGTCTAATAACGTGAAATTTGAGTTGGGGGCGTAGCCATGACGAAGGAAGTAAAGACACACGTGAGCAATTTGGAAGGAGAGCAGCGACTGTATGACGTAACGTTATCCAACTTTCTTGAGATGAACCAAGATGCTCTGGATGATGAAGGGCACAATTGGTTTGGATTTAAATCGGGATATGAAGACCTAAAAAAACTATTTTTTATCGGTCATCATGCGCCCTCGGTTTCGGAAAAAGCGGTGGCTGAACATTTGAGAACGGCGCAGCAGTACCTAATGCAATGGCAACGCGTGCTCTCAGAACCGGAAGGGGGCATTGTGGCGTTTACCTATCAGGGAGTCGACTTTTCTGTGCCTACACGTGGTAAAGCCCAGTCTGTACCTGTTAGCGATTGGCTAAATTGGGTATTTATGACAATCATTACCAAGCGATATGGTGATCTAAATGCCCTAATGGCCTTGTTCAGGGGGGGGCAGGTAAATTGTGGTAAAGTTTACGTTTCACTGCATTGCGAAATTATTTTGCACTTATTGGGTTTGCAACCCAGCCAAGATATTACTGCTGCCATTGAGCGACTGACGCAGTTAATTGATGAAGGCGATCGCGCTGGCAGAGAGCGCTGGATGATTTTCCACAGTATTACCATCACGCTTGGTTTCTATGATGTGATGCAAGCGGTACACCAACAAAATCAAGAGGCATATCGTGATGCTATGCACCGTGCTTTGGAAATGCATCAAGAGTGGTGGACGCATGATAAAGATTTTAGCCAAAGGGAAACGGGGTATGTGTCACTGCCGTTGCTCACAGCGGCTAAATACGCCAAAGAAAAGTATGGATTGACCCTTGATGTTGAGTCAGGATATTTACCTACTTATGTATTCTCAAACTCGTAAACAGTGAAGTAAAAATGATCGGTGGCGTTGTTGCCGCTCATTACACTGATTGTCACAGTCCCCTAGCGTTATTGAGCGGTTCTACTACCGTTAGTAGTGGTATAAAACTAAGCGAATTTTCCATATTCTCACTTATCAATAAATTTGTAATTTAAATAGATCGCTAACAAGCTTTTGTCCAAAAGCTTCTCAGGTTGATTTTTTACTCGTGGCACTTTCTAACTCAGAAGTGCCCCAAAATCACTTAGATTAAATACTCTACACAATTAAGAGGGAGTGCATTTACCCTACTAAAACTTATTCGATTGAGCTGATAACTCATCGTTCCGTTACTAGATGACATCTTGTACGCTAACTCCCCTTTTATGTAGCATAAGGTATTGATTGTCATTTGAATCGGTATTGTATATTTCGGAGCATTCCGATCAGTCATTCCCCCGCGATTATCCGATCACTTTTAGTCTAACTCCGAAATCGGTGATCGGAATAGCGAAAACCGCGATCGTAATGGCCGAAACCCTTCCTTTTTCTCTTTTAAATCAATAGCTCGCTATTATTTACTTTTTAAACAAGAAGGAAAGGAAGCGACAATGGCCAAAAAGAAAACTCCAATGAACAAAATCAAAGAGGTATTACGCCTTAAATACGACCACGGTCTCTCAAATCGTGGTATCGCTTCTTGCCTAAAACTCGGCCCGTCCACCATATCAGAACTCCTTACTCGCTTTAAACAAAGCCAACTTGGTTGGCCTCTAACCTTCTGTCAAGCTCATCTAAGCGGAGAAGAGCCAAAATTAATCCGAAGTAAGATGGGAAACCATGATTGTTCGCGGCTTGAATAGGTTGAAAATCATATTTTCGGATATCATCGGATTTATACATTGTTGCTAGGTATTCAAGCCAGCCAAACTCTCAAGTAAATCAGATGATATAAATTTATTACTGGAAAAAAAATCAAACGCTGATAATATACGACTATCAAATCCGATAGTCGAGAAAGACAGATGAGCATTGCAAAGAAAATCCTGCAATCAGAGTTAGCAAACCTTGGAATCTCTCACGAAGAGTTATCTATAAGATTAAGAAGCGCTAATATTCAAGAAACTAAAGCAAGTATTAGTAATAAAATTAGCCGTGGCTCTTTTAATGCTGACTTTTTTATCAATTGCTTGGTTGCGATAGAGCGTGATCACATTGATTTAAAAAACGTCATGAATAAACCAGAGTCACCTCGCGTTATATCGACAGAATTTGACGAAGCGGCAATACTCTCTGACTCGAACTCAGAACTTGTGAAACCTCGCGTAATTTCTCTATTTGCAGGTTGTGGTGGCCTAGATTACGGTTTCCACAAAGCGGGATACGACATCGTTTATTCCAATGATATTGACCCTAATGTTAAAGCAACCTATGAAGCAAACCTAGGAACAATTGAAATTAAAGATATTTGCGAAGTTGACAAAGATTCTTTACCGAGCTGTGATGTTGTACTGGCGGGTATTCCATGTCAGCCATTCTCTAGTGCAGGTAACCGACATTCAACAAAGGATGAAAGAGGCAACTTGTTCTTACAGGTGATGAACCTTATAGACGCTAAGAAGCCCAAGATTGTTTTGTTTGAAAATGTAAGAGGCTTTCTATCAGCAAAGGATGATGACGGTAAGTTGATGCCGGAGCGTATTCGAGAAGAACTTTCTGAACATGGCTACAAACTGCATTATCAACTACTTAATGCTGCAGATTATGAAGTTCCACAAAATCGTTACCGTGTTGTACTTGTCGGTGTTAGGGACGACCTAGAGCATGAGTTTCAGTTCCCTGCTCCTATCTCCCTTAGTAAAGATGCTCTAACTGTTGGCTCTGTTATTGAAAAGCCACTCCCGAATGGAGAAACACATCAAGTTTGGAAGCTATCACCGCAGGCTGAAAACCTTGCTCAGTTTATTCCAGAAGGAGGCTCTTGGAAGAACGTTCCTTATGAAGAATTACCAGAGCGATTGAAGAAGATTCGTGATGATATGAAAAAATATCGGTCGCCAAACTTCTATCGTAAGTTTTCACGCGCAGAGACTATGGGGACGATTACTGCCGCAAGCACACCAGAGAACTCGGGGATTTTACATCCACTCGAACCACGACGCTATTCAGTTCGAGAAATAGCAAGGTTCCAGTCTTTCCCTGATGATTATGTATTTGTAAATAAATCGATACCTAAAAAGTACAAAATGATTGGTAATGCAGTTCCTTGTATGTTGTCTTACCATGTTGCTCAGTCGATTAAGAGTCAATACTTCAGTTAGGTGAGCGACCTACAGCAATGCAAACATTCAATTTGAATGTTTGCAACTGCCTCGACATGCGGCGCTGTAAAGAGCTAACCCTAAAACACGCTTGTGATGAAACCTGTCGGGCGCTTTGTAATTGTTCCCCTCTAATTGAAAAAAAAAGTCATACCCTTCCATATAAAAATCAATATAATACGATTCAATATTGTTATTGGGTTGGCATGTCATGGCGAAATATTTTTCTGAAGAGCTTCTAGAAGTTGCTATCAAAGGGATTAGGAATATATTCACCCAAAAAGATCTAGGATTAGATACGAATGGTGGTGGAAAAGCGGTTCAGGGGGCTACGCAAAGAGTAAGCGCCATACGATATGCGCTAGCTTTTGATAAGTATTTTCGTTTAAATAAAACTGATCACATCGTTCTAGAAAACACATCAAGTAACGGTTGGCATGATTTTGTGCAGTATGTTGGAGAAGTTATCTCGATTGACCAACAAAAAGTTTATACCACTAACTTGGTTGATAATCTTCGAGAAAACAATGATTTTTCAGTTAGTAGTAATTTGTTATCAAAAGATATCAAAAACTCAAAATTGAAAACCGCATATTACCCTTCTCTTGAGACTAAGAGATTGCTTGTTATCAATGATATGAGCTTTTCCTTTCTTCCTGACTACATAGAAAAACTTAAATCAGTATATAACTTTGATAAGTCTGGTTTTTCATTTTTGCTATGGCTAAATAGATTCGAAAAATTTGAATCTGATGTTGATGTTGAAGATGTATTTAATCTTCTTCAAGAAAATATCAAGTCTAGTTATTCCAAAGAAATTGCCGATATTATCATACACTCCAACTTCGAGGAGTTTGTTCAACTCATCTCTCAAGTCGACTCCCCATTCTCATCATCTAAACCAAGTTTAGAAAAGCTTTTTGTGACGAACAATGAAAATCTAGCTGTTGAACAGCCAAACACCCCAACCGCTGGTGACACCGCACTATTAGACTTAAGTAATGTAGGAAACCTGCCTGATTTAAATAAATTGCCTCTTAATATTCTTCTTAAAGGTGTGCCTGGTACAGGTAAGTCATACCTGATCGATAAGATCATCACTGATAGCCTAAAACTTGGCAGAAACACCAAGAATGTGAAACGCCTTAACGTTCACTCAGCCAGTGACAACACCACCTTCATGCAAGGGGTTGGTGTTGCCTTAACAGGAAGCAGTAGCGATACCTCGATTACCTATACAGAAAAACGCGGTGAAGTTTTAAAGCATCTGATAGAGGCGATTAAGCATCCAAATCAGCCGTTTGTACTAGTGTTGGAAGAGATCCAAGAAAATAGTCTAAATGAACTGATTGGCGACCTTATCTACCTGATCGAGCCGGCCAAGAGAATCGACATTTCTGCTCACACAGCTTTATTGGATGGTTTGAGCGAGGGTGATGAACATGAGATGTTAAAGATCCTAGCAGAGCAGAGTGATACATACTCCGTTCAAATGCCTGCACTCATTGAAGACGTAAACGGTTTGTCACTTGTATTCCCTCAAAATCTTTATGTGTTCTGTACAACCAACTATCGAGATGACAAGAAGATTGTTGAAGATAACTTGATGCGCCGTTTTGATGTCATTGACCTTTTTCCTAACACGCACAATAGCGCTCTCTATACTGGGGAAAACATCCGTGCCTATTTAGAAAGATTGAACAACTCAATCATCAATAAATTGAAAGATATTGAAACACACCCCGATCGCTTTTTGGTCGGCCATAGCCGATTTATGAAAGATGTTGTTTATGATCAAGCCAGTTTCTGTAAGGCATTGAAAAAAGTACTCGATGAATTTAAAGAAATCCGAGACATCGAGTTTCACACATTTAAAGAAATACTTGTTGATAGTAAGTTAGAGCAATTAGAGAGTGTTGGGTTACTCGATAGCACCATTATTGAGGCTATTGAAGGCTGTGAGGACTATCGCTCTTTAGCCGAAACATTACAGAGTAATAGTGGGTACGTATTCCTTCAATAGAGAAGATGACATGAGTAAAAATGTAACTTCCTTCATTGTGGGAGAAAACGATAATTTAGAACGTACCTTACTTAAGAAAGGGTTTCCTCTACAGTTATATCACCGCCAAATTGAATTGATCGGTAGCAAAGTTAATAACAACAAAATTGGCTTTGCACAATTTGGTGAGCCTAATAATAGAGTCACGCTTAGGATTACTCCCAAAACACTCTCAGAGGATCATGAGGATTTTCTTTCCTACCTAAATCTTGCGTTTAAAGTCATTGCAGAGTTTGACCAGAAGGCACATAAAGTCGACCGCACTCTGCTTAATCTTTCAAACCATTTTAGTGATAAAAATAGCAATGCCTTCACGCTGGAAGATATCGCCTCTCTCTCGTTGAAGTTCACGTTAACCCAAATCCAGATGTTTATGAAAAGCTTTAAGGCTAGTCGAGTCGTGAAAAAAAACTTCGCTTCCAACGCTATTAAGTATCGTCTAGATGTCAACAAAAATGTTACCGAAATTGATTCTGCTAAGGTGCATCAAACGAGAAAGGAAACCCGAAATGAATCGTTTATTGCTGACTATACCAGTGAGGCACTTCACTACTTTTCAAGAAAGATATGTGTACATCTATCAGGTGGAGAAACCCTGAAACATCAAGCGAGCCGTATTAATGCCTTTATAAAGCGCAGATATCAAGTCAATAGTCGTAGTGCTCGTATCAGTAAACTCAGCACTTTTTCGGTTAGACGACAGTTTAAGTCTGCCAATGCAGAGGAACTCTATGTACTGTTGTTGAGACTTCTAGGTGAACCTGTCTGGGAAGATGAGAAAGCAAGTGAGCAGAGGGCGAGTCAACCAATAACGGACATGACCACCTTCTTCATTGACCCTGCAAAAATTTATGAACTCTACATCTATCTCTGGTTTAGCCAGCGGCCGATTGTTACTCGTAACCAATGGGAGATCCGTCCCGAACCCCTTTTGAACTACTATTTGGTTAATCCTGAAAGCCATCTGTCGAAGTTGGACTCTAGGCCAGATCTTGTGCTGGCCTCTGGAGATAATAAAAAACGCTTGGTTGTGGATGTTAAATGGAAGATTGTCAGCAAATCCAAAGGTATCAGTGTTGACGATATAGTCAAATTACAGAGAGACTGTAAATTGCATGGTTACACAGACGCAGTTCTTGTTTACCCGAAAGTTCCTAAAAATATGCGAGGAAAATATACTTTAGAGATAGAGAAAGGGAAGAAATTTGAGTTTTGGGTGATTGAAGTACCATTTCAAAAGGGTTGCAGATTAAAGAACTGAGGGATTTACTGAATTTGATTTGCTCCAGTGGTGCTGGACACTAACGTGAGCAATTTTGCCATACCTCTAGTTATTCATCATTTGCTAATATATAGTTTTCCGAAACTGATTTTTGTCCAAAAGCTTCACAGGTTGAATTTTTACCCGTGGCATTTTCTAGCTCGAAAATGCCCCTTTATGGTTTAGAGTAGATGATCATACACATTCTGTTAATGTGCGTTTGCCCTACAAAAAGTTATTTTAGCCGTCACTCTCTTTGCCAGTACGCTTATTACGTTTTGTCGTCAGAAGGAAACTATGTTCGCTGCAATTATATTCAACATGTAAAACCTAAAAATAGTGATAACTGATGATTTTACACTTGCAACTGCTTGAAAGATTGAAGGGTGTTTTGTAGCATATTTGATAATAATTACAAATTATTACAACTCTTTAGGGAAAAGGATAATGTTAAAAAGCAAGTGGTTGGCTAGTGCTATAGTCACGTTGATATTGTCAGGGTGTGCAACAACATATGAATCGGCAGAAGAAGCCTATCAAGATGGTGATTATGCTAAAGCAAGAGAATCTTGGCAAAAACTGGCTTTAGACGGTGATAATCGCTCAATGTATCGCTTATATACCTCAACGAACCGTCCATCAGATGAAGATATTGGTTGGCTTAAAAAAGCGGCGGATTCTGGTTTAGTTAATGCTCAATTTGATTATGGTATGTATGCGCTTGAACACGAAAAATATAAAGAAGCACAAACATATTTGACTAAAGCGTCAGAGCTAAAATCAGATCGAGCATCCAGAGTTCTAGAACAGAATAAAAAGCTGTTCCCATTATGGCTAAAAGCTGAAAAAGATGATGCTAAATCGATCAAAAAGCTTGGTGAGCATTTTTGGTCAACTAAAGATTATGGAAAATCTCTAAAATGGTATGAAAGATGTGTTGAAAGCTATAGTGATTGTTCAGCTTACATGGGATTAGCTTTTGAAAATGGATATGGAGTAACTCAGGATTATCAGAAAGCTATCCACTGGTATACTAAATCGGCCAAAAAGGGGAATGGCTCTGCTGCAAGAAACTTAGCGTGGCTCTATGAATATGGAAAGGGAGTACACATAGATAAAAAGAGAGCTTTTCACTGGATGAAAAAGTCTGCTAAAACTAATTGGAGTGGGCAAGCTCAACTAGGTTCCTATTACCTCTATGGCATAGGAACTGAAAAGGATACCGATAAAGCGTTTTCTATCCTAAGTGAAGCAGCACCACACACGAAGTACGCATCCCACTACTTGGCAAAAATGTACTATTATGGCGATGGTATAACGCAAGATTATAAAAAGTCATATGAGTACTTTGCTAAGGCAAGCAAACAAAACCACCCTTGGTCTGATTACTTTATTGGTAATCATTATTATTATGGTTATGGGAAAGAAAAAAACTATACGCAAGCCTACAATTGGTTTGAAAAATCAGCAAATGCAGGGGTTGTTGATGCTGAGTTTAGGCTTGGCTGGATGCAGAGTGAGGGCGAAGGGGTTGCTCCGAATTCAAGAAAGGCATTTAAATGGTATCAAAAAGCAGCGGAACAAGGTTCAATTGCCGCTCAGAACAACCTTGGTGTTATGTATGCGGAGGGCAATGGAGTAGAAAAAGATGATTATAAAGCATTCAAGTGGTATGAAAAAGCGGCAAGACAAGGTGATGATGTTGCTCAAAAAAATCTGGGAGTAAGGTTCGAAACAGGAAAAGGTGTACGAAAAAGTAATCAACTAGCTGCGTTCTGGTACGCAAAATCTGCGCAACAAAATCATAAAGAAGCACAATCGTACCTTAATGAAATACTGAATAAACTTAAAACCAAAACAGTTCAGATCAAAAAAGCTTCAGTGTATGAAGAAGGCAATTTTGACAGTAAGGAACTGCTGGCATTGCCACAAGGTCAGCGTGTTTATGTCTTGTCCTCTGGAAGCAAATGGACAGAGGTATATGTTCCTAAAAACCACACCATTGGTTACTTAAACAATACTCATCTTTACTAAAATGGATTGAAAAATGAAGAAATTAATCTTTGCACTGTTATTTATATGCCAATCAGTATTCGCAAACCCTACTGTATTTGGGCTAACGATTGGTGAAACTACCGTTGAACAACTTAAAAGCAAATATAATGTATCCCACCAAGGTATCAACAAGTATAGTCAGGGTGATATGTATCAGATCCCTCGAAATCAAATACAATTCGAAGATATCAATGATGTGACGGTGATCTTTAGTCGCTCCAACAAACTGATTGCAGTTTTAACCGAATTACCGAAAAATAAGTTTGATTATTTGAATGACACCCTTGGGAAAAAATATCAATTAGTAAACCAAAGAATCCCTTTTGTCGGGAATAAATCTGCGACATACAAAGATGGTGAGACTGAGATTACATTGGAAGCTCCACACATGAACTTTCAATTATCTATGAATTATATCCACTCAGACCTTTTGAGAGCCTTCAACACCCAGAGCGAAAAAGCGAAAAAAAAGAAGCAGCAACAAGAGAGTTCAATGCTTTGATCTAAATAGGTCGTTATTTTGCGCTCGCTAGATGGACGATAGTGCTAGAATCTGAGCTTTCAAGTTACTATTTCTCATCTTTTAGAAACGATTTAGAGCTATTTAACTAAATCGTTTCTGTCCAAAGACGTGCTGATGCCGATCTCGGCAAACACGTCTTTGCCCGTTTCCTTGCCAGCTGCTCTCAACCCCACAAAACAGAGTGAGGTGATTTGACCAACTTTTTATCATCTTTGTAATCCTACTTTCCATATTTCGAACTAAAAATAATCTTGTTAAGCTATGAAAAAAAATACAATTATTCTTACATGTACACTCGCAACGTTACTAAGTGGGTGTGCTGCTAAAACCGATTTCAGAAAAGATGTAAGAGATCGTCCGGAAGCTGTAAAAATGGATGAGAAAGAGCATCTAGAAGAGATTAACAGGGTGAGCTATCTCGTAAAGCCTTTAATGGAAGAAGACAATCGCGCTGAAATCATCAAAGAGATAACAGGCTCTGAGGTTTATATTAAACAGATGAACACGGGCACCGAAGGAGCGATAGCGAGTGCAGCTGTGAACATACATCAAGGCACTACGTTTAGTGGTTCGACAAGTGCTAGTCAGGTTCAACTCGCTGTTACTGCTGTAAGCCTACTACTCGGTGAGTACAATGATGGTAGCAACGAAATAACTGCCAAAGCATGGCTTCCGAGTGTCTACGATGGAAAAACAATCGAAACACCAGAAGATGCAGAACAAGTAGCTATAAAGTTTACCGAAGCCAGAATACAAGAAATTGCAAAAAAACTTGATTGGTCATACTCATGCATCGACGGTTGCGGCACCAGCTCTATTTTATATCACTTTGAGAACACCAAGAATATTACATTGCCTGAATCTTTCATATATCGACCTGATGAGTTCATCATCTTAGTTCAGTTTGTACCCGGCTTTAAGAAAGTGAAAGAACACGATCCAGTGAAAGTGCTCATTGGTCCAGAAGTGGCTTGGGGATCAAGAGGTATCACTTCTTATCACGCATCGTTCTATGCGGGTAATATTGAAAAGAACGAAGATGGCTCTGTTGCAATCTATAAATTTGAAAATGGTCGCGATTTCGTTAATGTAAAGCATAACATTGCCAAAACAAAACTAGGTTACGCTCTATATCAAACATTTCATAGCACGCCATACACGGTTCTAGGCGACGCACGAAGCGGACAGTCGTCAGTGTTCTATAACAACAAAGCGTATACTTTTTATTCTAACAGCCGTACTCAGTTAACTCGTTATGAGTTAGATATTGAAGATCTTCATGGCAATAAAATACTACAACCATTTAAATGAAAGTTAGCTTATGCCCAACCATTGGGGTCCACTATTGTATTGAATGAATTCAATCGTCCGTTAGTGGGCTAGACAGAATCCATAGTAAAAAGAGCTCCCAACATTATGTGAGAGCTCTTTATTTTTATTTTGTCTCGTCCTGAAATGTGTTTACACATTGAGGACGAATTATGACTACTTCAAAT
>NZ_JAEFCE010000092.1:0-11752 GCF_016406055.1 Vibrio sp. IB15 | reverse complement strand
TCCTTGTCATTGCTTAGATGATCAGATCATGAAACCTAAAAATAGTTCAAAAAAATCCCCAAGCGTGGCTTAGGGATTTGTGTATAAGAGACAGCCCACAATGGGAGCCTTTTAAGTATTAGCGTGTCTGGTTATTAAAATTCAGCGTTTGCTGCTTCAATAACTGCTCAGCTTATTTAGCTGGCGCACCGCTCGCTTGATTCATGTATTGGAAGAATTCACTCTTAGGATCCAATACTAAGATATCATTCTTGGAGCTGAACGATTTCTTGTAGGCTTTAAGAGAACGTAGCAAGCTGAAAAACTCTGGGTCTTGATTATACGCATCCGCATATATCTTTGCTGCCGTTGCATCCGCTTCACCGCGAGTCACGCGAGCCGTTTTATCTGCCTCAGCGAGAATAGTTGCTACCTCGAGCTCTGCTTGAGCTCGGATAACTTCAGCTTTTTCACGACCTTGAGAGCGGAACTTACGAGCTACGGACTCACGCTCCGCACGCATACGGCGGTAAATAGACTCACTAATTTCATCAGGTAAGTTGATCTTCTTAATACGGAAGTCAACAACTCGTACACCCAAATCTTTTAGTGCGCTCTTACGAGTATCATCTAAAACCTCTTGCATGATTTGATCACGTTCGCCATCAATCTCTAACGCTTTCAATGCAGCTTCATTTGCCAATTCACCTTCAACGCCGTCAGCAAGCTCTTTGCTCTTGTCGCTAGGACCAGAAATGATTTGCTTGATTTCACGAGAACCGATTTCAGAACGTAAAACATCAGTTACCTTGCGCTCTAATAGTGCCTCTGCTTGCATTGCATTACCACCACCTGTCGCCAAGTAGTAACGACCAAAGTCTTCAATACGCCATTTTACGTATGAATCAATGATTACGTCTTTTTTCTCAGAAGTTACGAAACGATCAGAGCGGCCATCCATGGTTTGAATTAGCGCGTCTAATCGCTGTACGCGATCAAACATCGGCATTTTGAAATGCAAACCCGGTTCATAGATACGAGTGATTTCGTTGTTATCTTTCAGAACACGACCAAAACGTACAACAATGCCACGCTCACCTTCTGGAATCACAAACAATGACATCAACATAAGAGCCAATGTAATCACTAATACAGGGATCATTAACTTACGCATTCTTAGTATCTCCCTTGACGTGATGTTGAACGAGTTTCAGAGTTAGATTTTGGTGCAACATCTTTACGGTCAGACTCTAGTTGAATCTCATCATAAGCAGAACCTGTTCTCGATTTACGAGCTTTAGCACTGTCGTTATCTTGACCGGCTAACTTGTCAATCGGAAGGTACAGTAGGTTACCGCTCGACTCTGAATCAATAAGAACCTTAGACGTATTGCTATATACTTCTTCCATTGTATCTAGATACAGACGGTTGCGTGTCACTTCAGGAGCTGCAGCGTATTCAGGAAGTAGTTTTTCAAACTGAGCTACCTGACCCTCTGCTTCATTAGTAATACGCTCTCTGTAACCTTGCGCTTCTTTCTTCAAACGCTCAGCACGACCTGTCGCTTTTGGTAAGATTTCGTTTTTGTAAGCCTCAGCTTCGCGAATAAAACGCTCTTCATCCTCACGGGCAGCAATGGCATCGTCAAACGCATCTTTAACTTGCTCAGGCGGACGTGCAGACTGGAAGTTAACGTCAACCAACGTGATACCCATATCATAGCTATCAATAATTTGGTTCAACGTTTCTTGCGTGCTTTGGCGAATCTGCTGACGACCGCTGGTTAGAATCGCATCCATCAGAGAATCACCAATTACTGCTCTCAAAGCAGAGTCTGTCGCTTGGTGTAAGCTATCGTCCGCATCCGTCACTCGGTACAGATACTTGTATGGATCAGTTACGCGATACTGAACATCCATTGATACATTCACTACATTTTCATCTTTGGTCAGCATTGTGCCTGATGCACGCAGTGAGCGAATCGCTTGAACATTGACTAGCTGTCTATCGCTGATTTGATCGATGAAACGTGGATGCCAGTTAAGACCAGGTTCTTCAATACGATCAAACTGACCTAATCGAAGTACAACAGCTCTCTCTGCTTCGCCAACGGTGTAGAAACCTGCGAAGAACCAGATAGCAATAGCAATAACGGCAATAACACCAAAGCCAATTGCACCGCCACCACCAATAGATGGTCCGTTTCCGTTCCCACCTTTTTTACCAAACTTGCCACCCAACTTTTGACTCAGCTTGTTAAACACTTCGTCTAGGTCTGGCGGTCCTTGATCTCGGCCACCGCGATTATTTTTATTACCCCAAGGGTCATTATCGCGGCCGTTATCGCCGTTGTTATTTCCAGGCTCATTCCACGCCATTAGAAAGCTCCATCATTTGATATGACGTTATACTGTAGCAGTCTCTGAGGTAACGATAAAGTCACCCAAGAGCGCCCCTTCTCTTTTTTCAAGTTTAGACCAATCTATCTGTTGCATTCGGATATCTATCAACAAGTTACCATTTTCATCATACTCTTCCTGTTGAATACATTTCAGCTGGAAAAATAAACTACGAATTCGGCCTTGATGTTGATGCGGAATACACAGTCGGTATTGAACCATTTGACTCGCTAAACGCTCAGTTAAAGCTTCAAACAGCAGTTCGATACCTTCACCTTCCATTGCAGAAACCCAAACAGCGCGTGGTGCGCCCTCTTCGTCTCTATCAATTCGAGGTTTTTGGTCTTCCATGCAGTCAATCTTGTTCATGACTACAAGGGTTGGCACTTCATGAGCATCGATTTCTTCTAATACATCATGAACAGCCTGAATGTTCTCACGAAAGCGGTCATCACTGGCATCAACAACATGTAACAAAATGTCAGCTTCCTGCGTCTCTTGTAACGTAGCCTTGAACGCAGCGACCAAGTCGTGTGGTAGATGACGGATAAAACCTACGGTATCTGCGAGAATCGCAGGCCCGACATCTGGCAAATCAATCTTACGTAGTGTTGGGTCTAGTGTTGCAAACAGTTGGTCTGCCGCATAAACACCGGCACTAGTGATTCGATTGAAAAGCGTTGATTTCCCCGCGTTAGTATAACCAACTAAAGAAACGGTTGGGATCTCAGCTCGATTACGAGCGCGTCGCCCTTGTTCACGTTGCTTAGCTACCTTAGCTAAACGACGTAATATTGCCTTTATACGGTCACGCAACAAACGTCGATCGGTTTCCAGTTGAGTTTCACCTGGACCACGAAGACCAATACCACCTTTCTGCCTTTCAAGGTGAGTCCAACCACGAATCAATCGGGTAGAGATATGACGAAGCTGAGCGAGCTCAACTTGTAGCTTACCTTCATGAGTTCGCGCACGTTGTGCAAAGATATCTAAGATCAAACCCGTGCGATCAATCACACGACATTTACACAATTGCTCGAGGTTTCGCTCTTGGGCAGGAGAGAGGGAGTGGTTAAAAATCACAATTTCAGCACCGGTCAGCTGAACAGCTTGTGCGATTTCTAGGGCTTTACCTTCTCCGACATAGTATTTAGGGAGTGGGGATTGGCGGCTACCAGTAATCACTTGTAGCGTTTCTACCCCCGCAGAAGAGACCAGCATTTCGCATTCGCTTAGGTCTTCCCATTCTCCCTCATGCGTGAAGTTGATATGAACAAGTACGGCTCGCTCACCGGATTCATAACGGTCAAACAAGCAACCAACTCCTTATCACAGCATTTGCTGTGTTAATTGAACGATTAATCTTCTGTCTTCTCAGCACGATCAGATGGAGCACGTTGCTCGCCGCTGTGGTGACTTACTGCACGAGCAGGAACCACAGTAGAAATCGCATGCTTATAAACCATTTGGTTTACAGTGTTCTTCAGCAAGATCACGAATTGATCGAAAGACTCGATCTGGCCTTGCAGCTTAATGCCGTTTACAAGGTAGATTGAGACTGGAATGCGCTCACGGCGGAGTGCATTTAGGAATGGGTCTTGTAGCGATTGCCCCTTAGCCATTTTATTTTCCTTATTTTGTATTTTGTTGTAATTATTTAGCTAGTGGTGCACAAAAAGGTGCGGCCTTTGCATCTGAGCTAAATGAATAAAAAAACTCCGTTGTTATTGAAAGGCTGTGATTTTAAAAAGCCTCAATAACGGATCCTTTCCAGAGTATATTCACGCAAAAGCGATCACATTATACACAGCAATACTAATCAGATGCTATTGCATCTGAAAGAGTTTCTAATGCTTGATCAATGTTTTCGCTATCCAACCAAGTTAAATCATCCCAACTGCGCAACCAGGTGATCTGTCGCTTGGCCAACTGACGGGTTGCACAGACACCACGGAAAACCGCTTCGTCTAAATCACAATTACCGTCTAAATAATCCCACATCTGCCTATAACCAACGCATCGGATCGATGGCAATTCAGGATGAAGATCTTCTCTGGCGTACAACGCCTTCATTTCTTCTTCAAATCCTGCTTCGATCATCTTCTCGAAACGCAGCTCAATGCGGCGATGGAGTTCTTTCCTTTCCTTGGGAGCTATTGCAAATTGTTTTACACGAAATGGCAGGCTATCGCCTTTCGTTTGAGTTAGCTCTGTTAATGTTTTACCCGAAATTCGATAAACTTCCAATGCCCTTGAAAGCCTTTGTGGATCATTTGGGTGTATTCTTTCAGCGGATACGGGATCAATCTCTCTTAATTGATCATGTAATGCTTGCCAACCTTGCTCAATAGATTCCGCTTCAATCTGCTTACGAATCTCAGGATCCGCAGCCGGTAGTGGCGATAAACCTTCCAACAACGCTTTGTAGTAAAGCATAGTGCCACCCACCAAAAGAGGGATCTTGCCTTGGGCAACGATCTCGTTCATCTCTTTTAGTGCATCACGACGAAAATCTGCCGCAGAGTACGCTTCGCTTGGATCAAGAATATCAATCAAGCGGTGAGGCGCGAGCGCAAGCTCTTCTGCATCCGGTTTAGCGGTGCCAATATCCATGTCTTTGTAGATAAGTGCCGAATCGACGCTGATGATCTCTACTGGGTATTTCTGACGTAAGCGGATAGCTAAATCTGTTTTTCCTGATGCCGTTGGGCCCATTAAAAACAACGCTAAAGGTAATTTTTCAGTCATGATAGTTAGTATTTGTTTCTCAGTTATAGCGCTTTATAGCAAAGGGCTTTTGTCACGAGAGGCTTGCTTTCAAAAAAGTCCCATCGTAAAAAATAAAATCACACACAGCCTAAGCCGTAAATAAGCTTAATTTACCAATAAACTAAGCCATAAATGCCGCAATAGTCGCCGAAAAGTCGATAGAATTAACAAACTCAGGATCATCTAATGGAAGTAGACCATGCCAAAGTTGTTCAAGTTCCCCAACTAATTGAACCGCTTCAGATAAAGTGTAGTCGCTTTTTACTTGTGCGGTTTGAATCCCGATCCAGTTAACCAAAGCTGGCAACATGTCATCAGGTTGCTTCACTGTACTCTGGGCATTTATTGAAGCCGCGTACGATAACAGATCTGGGATCAGAATTTGTAAGTTTTGCTGCCTTAATGGAGAAGGAACCCCCATCACCATAATGGCTTCGCTATTTCGAACCTTAAGTTCAATACCAAGACGAGACAGTGGTTGGTTTAATGTCTTCGCTACCTCAACCAATTCACTGCCAATTTTAAGCGACAAAGGCACCAGTAATGGCTGGCTTTTTAAGGCTCCGCTTCGTGTATCCAGCTGGCCAATAACGCGCAGTAATTCCGCTTTAGCCAAAGAGACCAACACGCAACCATTCTTATTGCCCATCATCAGGTACTGACGCTCGACAATAGAGACGGCCTTACCTAGATCGGTAACCGGTGTTCTTGGCTTCGACTGAGGCAACTTCTGTTGAGGCGGCTCAGCTTCGCTTGAAACTGTTTGCGCCACCGGATATTGAGCATCTGATGGCTCGACTGTTTGGCGCTCAAAATCTGGCGTTTTCAACAGCTCTTTGTAAGCGCTCACCTCACGCTTCGAAGGCGCTGGTTCGGCGTGGTGTTGGTGTGACTCTTTCTCTTTTTTCGGAGCAGGTCGTGATTCTATCCACTCTTGACGAGGCGAACCGGTAAAACTGGTTTCACGAGCAGACGAGTTTCGGTTAGCAGGTGAGCCCAAATTACTTGAAGAGCTGCTGCTTGAAGAGCCTCTATTCGACGCTGAACTATAGTGCTGACCACCATCATTAACGCTGTGCTGAGACTGGTTGTTATAGGCTTGCTCGGATTCTGCTTTTCTCGGATAGGCTGGAGTCTGCTCAATCGCATGTCGCACTCTTTCAGAGACCTGCGATTGTTCCGAATGAGCTGGGACATTGCTTTCTGGAGCGCTAAAGTTCGTCGTCTCTTCCGCTTCAGGCACGGAACTATCTTGTTGATAGTTAGGGGCTTCTGATTGGTGGAAAGCAGATTGATTAATAGGCGCCGCATCGATTTGCTTACTTTGTGCTAGACCATCACTCAATGCCTGATAGATGAAGTCATGCACCAGACGAGCCTGATGAAAGCGCACTTCGTGTTTAGCAGGGTGAACGTTCACATCGACTTGATGCGGGTCCAGTTCAATGAAGAGTACGTAAGTGGCAAATTGGTCTGGACGCAAGCTGGTTTCGTAGCTTTGACGAATCGCGTGATTGATCAGTTTGTCACGCATCATACGACCATTCACATAGCAGTATTGTAAGTCGCTTTGCTGTCTTGCCCCTTCAGGCGTGGTGATCCAGCCGTGAAGTTTCAACCCTTGGTGCTCAAGTTCTATCTTAAGCATATGACGAACAAATGGATTACCACATACTGCAGCAATACGTTTTTCGGCTTGAACCTCTGTTTTCGCTGCGCGGTACTGACGAATCATCTTGCCGTTATGACGCAGGTTGATCGTCACATCAAAGCGACTTAATGCGATGCGCTTAAGTAGCTCATCGATATGAGTAAATTCGGTTTTTTCAGTACGTAAGAATTTGCGGCGTGCCGGGGTATTGAAAAATAGATCCAGCACTTCAACCGAGGTGCCGATTGGGTGCGCGGCAGGCTGCAATTTTACCTGCATGTCTCGACCTTCACTGTGCGCTGCCCAAGCTTGATCTTGGGTGGCAGGACGTGAAGTCATGGTTAAGCGCGCGACTGAGCTAATACTCGCTAGCGCTTCACCACGGAAACCTAAGCTGACGATCGCCTCAAGGTCATCAAGAGTATGGATTTTAGAGGTAGCGTGGCGACTTAGTGCGAGAGCAAGTTCATCTTTTACGATGCCCTTACCGTTATCACGAACACGGATCATCTTAGCGCCACCTTTCTCGATATCAATATCGATACGTGTCGCGCCGGAATCCAAACTGTTCTCAACCAGCTCTTTTACAACAGAGGCTGGCCTTTCTACCACTTCACCCGCTGCGATTTGGTTCGCTAAGCGAGCTGGCAGTATTTTGATCGTCATATTTATAGCTACCTTACTGCCATTCAGAGAAGCCCTTCCGAGCTTCGAAGGTACTTCTATGTTAGTTAAACTCGATTATTTATGAGGAATAATCAGCACTTGTCCAATCGCCAGTTCATCAGAGCGGAGCTTATTCGCTTGGCGAATGCTGTTCACACTCACACCGTACTTCACGGCAATCTTGCCCAAGTAATCACCTCTTGCGACTTTATGTTTGCGCAGAGGAATATCTTTAACCTCAACCGTAATACGTAACTTTTGCCCCACTCTCACCGTTTCTGATTTTAGACGGTTCTCACGTTTAATATCAGCCACCGACACTTTATAACGGCTAGCGATCTTACCTAGGTATTCTCCAGACTTAACCGTGTGAGTGATAGTCTTAGTTTTAACCGCACTGCTTGATGATGAGCTTGTAGCGCTGCCTGGAATCTTAAGCACTTGGCCTATTGCTAGGCTGCTTGACTTCAGGTTGTTGTATTTCATCAATGCTTGTGTCGAGGTGCCGTACTTACTCGCAATCACCGATAATGACTCACCACGAGACACCTTATGCTGGCTAACACTGCCTGTTGATGATGTCGCATTCGACAAGATAATCCCTTCTGGTGGGTTCGCTTTCAGGTATTTCACCACAGCTTTAGTTACCGCACGTGCAAGCTTATCTTGGTGCGAACGTTGGAAAAGTAACTTCTCTTCCGTTGGGTTTGAAATAAAGCCCGTTTCTACCAATACCGATGGGATCTGTGGTGAGCGCAATACTGCCAAGCTCGTATTAATCGGCTTACTGTTGTGTAGCTTAGCGACTTTACCCATTTCAGACAGAATCGCTGTTGCCAGTTTATAGCCCTCTTTTTGAGAATGGCTAAACTGCAGGTCCAACAAGGTTTGATTTACGTTCTTATCATCAATATTGCTAGTGAAAGCAGCGCCGCTGCCCCCCAACAATTCTGATTGCTTCTCTTTATTCTCAATCCAACGGGAAATTTCTGTATTCGCTCGTCGAGTGTTCAATACAAACACCGAACCGCCTCGAGGTTGAGGTGTGGTAAACGCATCCGCGTGAATCGAGATCAACAGGTGAGCTTCATTTTCACGAGCGATAGCAACACGTCGATTGAGGTTTACGAAGTAGTCAGCATTACGAGTCATTCGAGTTTTGATGCCCGGAACCGCATTCAATTGAGCAGCTAACTTCTTTGAAATACTTAGCGTCGCATCTTTTTCATATTTACGACTTGGACCAATCGAGCCTGGGTCTTCACCACCATGGCCAGGATCAATCACGATCAGAATATCTTTCTGACGCTTAACCTGATTGATGTCTTTACTTACCGTTGGCTTACTTGGTTTTGTAGCTGGCTTACTCTTGCTCACCGCACCATGAGGCAGATCGATCACCAAGCGGTGCCCGTATTGGCCGCCCGGTGTTGGGCTCAACTTAAAGAGTTCAGCTTTAGAAGATCTCTTCAATTCGAAAACTAAGCGATAGGTTCCCTTCTGTGGGGGAGAGCTTTTACGAACTTTAGACAGTACTGGGCTGTCTTTCACCACCACCGGTAGCTTAGTGGCCAATTCGGTATTTTTTAAATCGACAACCAAGCGGCTCGGGCTACTCAGTGTGAAATAGCTAAAGTCGACCTCAGATTTAAGATCGATAACCACACGCGTTTCTTCAGGAGAAGGCCAAACCCTCAAACCTTTTAGTGAATTCGCAGAAACCAGTGATGAAAATAGTAAGGAGAAAACAGCAGCCATCATGGCTACTGTTGGAAAAAGGCGTCTAGAAATCAACATAACTCCAACTGACTAAGTAAGCGCTGTCCGTATTCACTATTAGCGGTTAAAGAAACAATACGGTGATCGTCTTGGTAACGAATATCAATATCCATGTCCGCTTCTGGCAGTAATCCATAGCCCTTCTCTGGCCATTCAACCAAACAGATCGCGTCAGGCGTAAAGTAATCACGAATCCCCATAAACTCGAGTTCTTCAGGATCGGCTAGGCGGTAAAGATCAAAATGATACACCTGCCAATCTGCAAGTTGATAAGGTTCAACCAGAGTATACGTTGGGCTCTTTACATTTCCTTGATGACCAAGTGCTTTTACAAAGCCGCGACTAAACGTCGTTTTACCTGCGCCAAGATCACCATGCAGATAAATCGTTGTCTGCTGTGAGCAAAGATTAGAAAGCTCCGTTCCTAGTTGAATCGTTGCTTGTTCATCTTTCAAAGTAAATTGTTTAGTGCTCATGAATACGTTCTCTAAAAATCGATCGTTGACTATATAAAAATCAAAAGAACAAGAATAGTAAACCGTGATGCTTTTGGGAGACAAGCACTCAAGTGTAAGTTCTATGAAAAATACTGTTCAAAACACGTCTGTTCTGGTCAACACCACTAAGATCCGTTAAGATCCGCCCCCATTTTTACCGAACCGAATTTTAGTTATCCTTATCTCTATAAGAATGAAGCCATGAATCTAGACCATCTTGCTGAAAAAATTAAAATTTGGGGAAAAGAGCTAGGCTTTCAAAAAGTTGGCATCTGCGATGTTGATCTCAGTGAACATGAAGCCCCTCTTCAAGCATGGCTAGATGCAGGTCATCACGGCGAAATGGATTGGATGGCCCGTCATGGCATGATGCGCGCACGTCCTAATGAACTTCACCCAGGAACCATTCGAGTGATCAGCGCCCGAATGAACTACCTACCACCAGAAGCTCAATTTGCCTCAAACCTCAGTGATACCACTCAAGGTTACATCAGCCGTTATTCTTTAGGCCGCGATTATCACAAATTGTTCCGTAACCAATTGAAAAAGCTGGGTCAAAAAATTGAAAAAGAGGTCGAAGGTTTAGACTCTCGTCCTTTCGTCGATTCAGCGCCTATTTTAGAAAGACCACTAGCTCAAAAAGCAGGGCTAGGCTGGACAGGTAAACACTCACTCATTCTCGATAAAGACGCAGGCTCTTGGTTCTTCTTAGGAGAGCTACTGGTTAACATCCCTCTTCCAACGGATGAGCCGAGTGTTGACGAATGTGGCAAATGCACCGCATGTATCACCTCCTGCCCAACCGGCGCCATTATTGCGGATGGTGTGGTTGATGCTCGCAAATGTATTTCATATTTAACGATTGAATACGATGGCGTAATCCCAGAAGAGTTCAGAGAAGCGATTGGGAACCGAATCTATGGTTGTGATGACTGCCAATTGGTCTGCCCATGGAATCGGCATGCTGAGATCACTGAACAAAAAGACTTCCACCGTAGAGAAGATTTTAAAGAAGCTGACCTCGTTTTACTCGCAAGCTGGGATGAAGCGACCTTCTTAAAGAAAATGGAAGGCTCAGCGATTAGACGTATTGGTCATACGCAGTGGTTACGTAATATTTATGTTGCGATGGGTAATGCGCCATTCCAACAACGCATTGTTGAAACCTTAGAGTCTCACCGAGGTAATAACGACATGTTAGATGTTCATATCGAGTGGGCTTTAGAAAAACAATTACAGCAGTTGCCGAGCATTATTGAGGTTCAAAAAGGTAACAGCAAAGTCGCAACTAAAAAGCACCGGCTGATACGCATCGTTGAGAAAGGACTACCAAGAGATGCTTAGCCCTATATGTACCAATGTTTGGCAGGCTAGTTCTTACTAACAGTCCAACATTTAAGACAACTCGTTGCACATAATTTTAGAACAATGTTTGACCTTGTTCTCAATTTTGGCAATGTGGAAAAAATTCAGAACTCTCGTAAACTTCCGACACCTACACAAAGTTAAACACAGTACCGATAAATGATTAAGATCAAAAAACAACAAGTTAACGATCTTTCGCTTAATTCCACAGATGCAACTAAACCCATAAAAAACAACAAGTTACAAATATCAGGATTCAGATAATATATTGAAAATAAGAAAGATCTTTTTGAGATATATAAAGAATTAAGCCTGAAATAACTTTATCAACCAAGTTATCCACATCTAACTATTTGTGGATAAGTCTGTTTATAGATTTGAAAAACCTCAAGTATCTGCTTCAGAGACCTGATGTTTACTAGCATTCCAGTTGCTAAGAAAAATTTAAGACAAAAAAATATCCACCATGATGGAGGATTATTTGCTTTTTTGGGGGATTATGCTTCGCAGCATTAAAGAAAGAGCGTGACCTTTGTGGTCGCCTTTAAACACAGAGGTTTAAAGTACTTATTAGCTTTTTTAGAAGAAAGCTGGAGCGATACATCGGGTTCGAACCGATGACCTCAACCTTGGCAAGGTTGCGCTC
>NZ_JAEFCE010000091.1:0-11815 GCF_016406055.1 Vibrio sp. IB15 | reverse complement strand
TAATGATTACCCATTTTTTCCAAAAATAAGTAATCCAAATAAAACAAATTAGAGTTTTAGGTCTGAGTGGTTTTTGTCCAATAGTGAGTTTTAATTCAAGGGCTCTTAAGGCCTGCTAACAGGGAAATAAATCGTCCTCTTTCGCCCTTTAAGCTTTCGAAATATAGTTGGTCTAACTCTTCCACCTGCGCTATTGCGTTTATTGCTAGAGCTTCCCCAGGTTTCGTGAGTCTCAGAGAAAAGCTTCGTGAGTCTCTAACACCTTTATCTTTGGTGATAAGATCATTCGCAACCAGCGCTTTCATCGACTTTGATAATGTCATCTTATCCAAGCCTGTAATATTGACTACTTCTGTTTGCGTGGTTTCGTTTTTGTTCTTGTTACACCATAGTATCGAAGCGAGTATAACGAACTGAGTATGGTTGATGTTTAACGGCTTAAGGAGTTTCATTACCTCTGAATGCCATTTATTATAAGCAACCCAGAGCTGTAGTCCTACGCTGTCCGATGGAAGTTCATGCTTAAACATTGTTCTCTGCCCTTTTTTTTAATCCTTCAAGAGTAGACGGTAGTCCATCATAAATTTTCTTTCCTACGACTTTCCCAAACAAAAAACTGGTTAACCCCGAAAACTTAACCCTATGAGTTACCTCCGTTATTTCTCCTTTAGCCTGTAACTGGTGCTCAAATGATAGAAGGCAGAATGGCAGTTTGCTCATGACAGTAAAGCTCTTATTTGGTGTAGCATCCGTAATGACTATCTTTGATTTAGGCCCATTAGTCGGCTTTATAACGCCTTTCACACCAACCTCGAATACCCCCAGTAGACGAGAGTAGACCACTTCTTTATCCCATTGATTCCAGTTTTCTACATCGACATATAGCGAATATATGTCTTGAGGTGATGCTTCAATACAAATACGTTCTTCAAAAATCACTTTTCCCATCCTAGCTGATTGCAATTTAGTAAACTAGTTTACAATAGTTCATCATAGGTACATTTGCAACATCACTTCCAGCCACGAAAACGTTTGTCTCGATTAAGTTCTAAACTATAACGATTAATTACACTTCAGCCCTTGTTTACACTTTTATTGCCTCCATATTTTCCATACAATCCTAAGCGATTATAAATTAAAACAAATTCAATTTCGGAGTCCTCATGAGCGACGTAAAGCACTGTAATTTATTGATTCTTGGTTCTGGCCCTGCTGGCTATACAGCTGCAGTTTACGCTGCTCGTGCAAACCTAAACCCAGTTCTGGTTACTGGTATGCAGCAAGGTGGTCAGCTTACAACCACAACAGAAGTGGAAAACTGGCCGGGTGATGCTGAAGGTTTAACAGGCCCAGCACTGATGGATCGCATGAAAGAGCACGCAGAGCGCTTTGAAACAGAGATCCTGTTCGACCACATTAACGAAGTAGACCTATCAAACCGCCCTTTCCGTCTTAAAGGCGATTCTGGCGAGTACACTTGTGATGCGTTGATCATCTCAACAGGTGCATCAGCTAAGTACCTAGGTTTAGAGTCTGAAGAAGCATTCAAAGGCCGCGGCGTGTCTGCTTGTGCAACGTGTGACGGTTTCTTCTACCGCAACCAGAAAGTAGCGGTTGTTGGTGGTGGTAACACAGCAGTTGAAGAAGCTCTTTACCTATCTAACATCGCGTCTGAAGTTCACCTGATTCACCGTCGTGACACGTTCCGCGCTGAAAAGATTCTTGTTAAGCGTTTAATGGACAAAGTAGAGAACGGCAACATTGTTCTTCACACTGACCGCACGCTAGACGAAGTTCTTGGCGACGATATGGGCGTAACAGGCGTTCGCATTAAAGATACTCAATCTGACAAGACAGAAGATATCGACGTAATGGGCGCGTTCATCGCTATCGGTCACCAACCGAACACTGAAATCTTCAAAGGCCAAGTAGATATGAAAGATGACTACATCATCGTTCAGTCTGGTCTTGAAGGTAACGCGACACAAACAAGCATCCCAGGCGTGTTCGCTGCGGGTGATGTTATGGACCACAACTACCGCCAAGCGATCACTTCTGCTGGTACTGGTTGTATGGCTGCTCTGGATGCTGAACGCTTCCTAGATGGCCTTAACGATAAGTAAATCTGAGATTGCAGATTTGATTATCGATGCTCTCACCTTAGTAGATGCAGGGCGTCATCACATTTTGTTGTAAATCCCTAAAGCCCAGTGGTATATCCACTGGGCTTTCTTTTGTATACTAGCCGCCCTCAACGAATAATAATTATCATTAAGCCTTCATAATGGATAAGAAAAAACAACGCAGCTTGAATAAGTGGCTTAAGCAACAAAGTAAGTTAGCAAAACGCTGGCTTATGATTGCGATTAGCCTTGGCGTACTTTCAAGTGTGTTTTTAATTGCTCAAGCAGCGCTTCTCGCCTCTATTCTTCACCAGTTGATCATCGAGAATGTCGATAAATCTGAACTGGTTGGTCATTTTGCTGGCTTGGCACTCTCGGTCGTTGGCCGTGCGGGCTGTACATGGGGTCGTGAAATCGCAGGTTATCGCTGTGGTGAACAGATCCGTGTCTACATTAGGCAGCTCATTCTAGACAAGCTACGCGAACTGGGCCCTGCTTACATCAAAGGTAAGCCAGCCGGTACGTGGGCAACGCTGTTGCTAGAACAAGTTGAAGACATGCAAGACTTCTTCTCACGTTACTTGCCACAGATGTCTTTGTCGGTACTGATTCCATTCATTATTTTGGTTGTGGTATTCCCAGTAAACTGGGCAGCCGGCCTTATCTTCTTGCTGACTGCGCCACTGGTACCGATGTTCATGGCATTGGTGGGTATGAAAGCCGCAGACGCAAACCGTAAAAACTTCAAAGCGCTTCAGCGTCTTTCAGGTCACTTTTACGATCGTTTGCAGTCCATGACAACCATTCGTCTTTTCGACCGCACTAGCTCTGAAACAGAAGTGTTGAAAGGTGCATCTGAGGTGTTCAGAACGCGCACAATGGATGTATTGAAGATCGCTTTCTTGTCGTCTGCAGTGCTTGAGTTCTTCACGTCTATCTCGATTGCGATGACGGCGGTTTACTTTGGTTTTACTTACATCGGCGAGCTTAACTTTGGTCACTACGGTGTTGGCATTACGCTATTCGCAGGTCTGTTTATCCTTATCTTGGCGCCAGAGTTTTACCAACCTCTGCGTGACTTAGGTACTTTCTACCACGCTAAACAACAAGCGGTAGGCGCAGCCGAGAGTATTGTTGAGTTCCTAGAAACCGACATCACTAAGGTTAAATCAGGTGACACTCAACTGGACCCAGCTCAAGGAATCAATATTGAAGCTCAAGATTTGAAAGTATTGAGCCCTGAAGGTGTTCAACTGGTAGGCCCAATCTCGTTCGCACTGAATACTCGCCAGTCAACGGCATTAGTTGGCCCAAGTGGTGCGGGTAAGACAAGTTTGATTAATGCCATTCTTGGTTTCATGCCTTATGAAGGAAGCTTGAAAATCAATGGTATTGAACTGCGTGATTTAGACTTGACATCTTGGCGTAAGACCATTAGCTGGGTTGGTCAAAACCCACTGTTGCTGCACGGCAGCATTCATGACAACGTCACCCTAGGTAAGCAAGATATCACAGACCAAACGGTTCAAAACGCACTAGACCAATCTTTCGCTAGTGAGTTCGTTAATGAGCACGGCTTGGACTACATGATTTCTGATCGTTCTGGCGGCCTATCTGTTGGTCAATCTCAACGTTTGGCACTGGCTCGCGCAATGATTCAAGACGGCCAATTCTGGTTGCTTGATGAACCTACTGCTAGCCTAGATACTCGTAGTGAGCAGCTAGTGATGAAAGGCATCAACAGCAACATTGAAAGTCGCACTGCCCTGCTTGTGACGCACCAACTGGCTCCTCTTCAATCGGTCGATAACATTATGGTTATGCGCGATGGTGGTCTTGTGGAACAGGGTCATTACTCTCAGCTTTCGACTGCGGGTGGTTTATTCGAAGAGATGCTAAAAGCGAACTTAGCTCAACAAGACAACAAGGGTAATTTAGATGCGTGATTTACTGCCTTACCTGAAACTCTATAAAAAGCATTGGTTTGGCCTATCGCTAGGCATGCTATTGGCTTTTGCTACTCTGTCAGCTTCTATTGGCTTGTTAACGCTATCGGGTTGGTTCATTTCCGCTTCTGCGGTTGCTGGCCTGACGATTGCGCGTGAAACCTTTAACTACATGCTGCCGGGCGGTGGTGTACGTGGTTTGGCCATGAGTCGTACTGCGGGTCGTTGGGGTGAACGTGTTGTAAGCCACAATGCGACATTCAAACTACTGACTGATCTGCGTATCTTCTTCTTCAAGAAGCTGGCTCCGCTGATCCCAGGTCGTATCTCAAACCTGCGTGACGCTGACCTACTCAACCGCTTGGTTGCTGATGTCGACGCCATGGACCACGTTTACTTGCGCTTAGTAAGCCCTGTGACGGTTGGTGTGTTTGGTATCTTCTTCCTGACTCTGTTCTTGATGTGGTTTGATACCTCGCTAGGCCTTATCTTAGGTTCTATCCTGCTTATCATGCTGTTGATTTGGCCTGTCTTGTTTTACAAGCTGGGTAAACGTAACGGTGGTGAGCTTACGCAAAACAAAGCCGACCTTCGTGTTACCACTCTGGATTGGATTGAAGGCTACAGCGAGCTGACTCTGTTTGGTGCCGAAGAGCGTTACCGTAATGCGATTCTAGAAACTCAACAGAAGCTGATGGCGAACCAGTTTGTGAACGCCAACCTAAGCGGTATGGCTTCAGCAGCGCTGATGCTGTTCAACGGTTTGACACTGGTTCTTATGCTTTGGCTAGCGGCTGACGGCGTGGGTGGTAATGCACCTGATCCGTTTATTGCGCTAATGGCGTTCGCAACCATGGCAAGTTTTGAACTGTTAATGCCAATCGCAGGCGCATTCCAGCATTTAGGTCAGACTCTGTCTTCTGCACGTCGCTTGAATGAAGTGATTTTGTCAGAGCCTGAAGTTCAGTTCGCGGAAGAGAAGCTCGACATCAACAAGCCGCTTGATATTACGTTCTCAAACGTGACGTTCAACTACCCTGACTCTGAGCGCAGTGTTCTGAACGCTGTCGACCTAACGATCCCGGCAACGAACAAAGTAGCGATTGTGGGTCAAACGGGTTCGGGTAAATCGACACTGATTCAGCTTCTAACTCGCTACTGGGATCCTAAGAAAGGCTATATATCTATCGCGGGCATTGAACTAACACAATGGAACGAGTCACAACTGCGTGAATCGATCAGTGTGGTAAGCCAGCGTGTCGACATCTTGAATGGCAGCCTACGCGACAACTTGTTGATTGCGAAACCAGATGCCAACGATGAACACCTAGCTAACATCCTTAAAGACGTTGGCCTAGAAAAGCTACTTGAGAATGATGATCTTAATAGCTGGTTAGGTGACGGTGGTCGTCAGCTGTCTGGTGGCGAGAAGCGCCGTGTTGGTATTGCACGTGCCATCCTTCATGATGCCCCTATCCTGCTTCTTGATGAGCCTACAGAAGGCCTAGATAAGCAAACTGAGCAGAGCATCATGGCACTATTTGAGAAGCATTTTGAAGGTAAGACGGTTATCTTCATTACTCACCGTTTGATTGGTCTGGAAGCGATGGATTCTATCGTTCTGATTGAACAAGGTGAGATTGTAGAGCATGGCTCTCACGAGACACTGTTGAACGAACAAGGACGCTATTTCCAACTTCGTCAGGCAATCTAGTCGCTTCATCATTGACAAAAAACATTCAAAGCCCGAGTTCATACTCGGGCTTTTTTATTGCCTATCGATTTTTCTGTATCTCAAGTAGGTCGTAGGTCATCTTCTCATTCTACTCACCGTCACACTCTTGCCTTAAGTGAACACAAAGCAGCCTCAAAGTAATATTCAAATCATGAGCTTAAGCAAAACAGCACTAAAGAGTCGTTTTTTAAACCATAAAGCTAAAAACACACCAAAACCACACATTAGCAAACCGTGTACTTTCGGTTATTACTTAAACAACCCAATAGATAAAAATATCAGCACAAACCCAAGCACTGTTGCTAATCAGGAGTTAAACGTTGAAACGCATTTATCTAGCAGGACCAGAAGTATTTCTAAGTGACGCTGTCTCTATCGGTGATCAAAAGAAGAAGATTTGTGAAGCTTATGGCTTCGAGGGTATTTTCCCAATCGACAATATTCTAGAGTTGAATGAACCTAGCCCTCAGGAAAATGGCTTAAAAATTGGCCGCGCTAATGAAGAGCTTATTGAGAGCTGTGATATCGTCATCGCCAACATGACGCCTTTCCTTTCAGAGGCGCGAGCTGCGATGTGGGTACAGCCTATGAAATGGGCTTTGGTAAAGCGCTAGGTAAAACGGTACTTGCCTACAGCAATAACTCGGATCTTTTCTTAAAACGAAACCTAAACCAACTGCCAAATGCTAAGCAAGTCGATGAGCAAACCTATGTGGATGGCATCGGCATGACGCTAGAAAACTTTGGTTTAATTGATAACCTAATGCTAGATAACGCAGTATCAGGCCCAATAGAATTAGAGAATGTTGGCGTGTTTTACGATCAAACAGAAGTGTATCGTAACCTACGTGCGTTCATCCGTTGTCTAGAACAGCTAAAGAACGATGCTAAGGCTGCGTAAATCGCTATCTAAACCGAATAACATTGATTCTCCCAGCACCCTCACAATGCTGGGAGAATTTATATTGACGATAAGGTATTAACGATAAGGCATAAATAGAGAGGAAAACTATGAGCGAGATTTGCATGATGTCTCTCACAAGAGACGAAGTAGCGGAACGCAAAGACTATGATGCGATCAAAGCGTCATTTGATGATTTATGGTCTTCGATTAACTCAAACGAAAACGCCAACGTTAGTATTTGTACCAGTGAAGGGACTTGTCTTTTTGTGGATAGAGAACAGCAGCTTTACAACATTAAGCTTGGTGTTGATCAGAAGGAAGGGTATGTATCGTGCAGAGTGAACCAAGTTGAAATTGAAGAGGTTGAGAGGTTTCTCCATGCCTATTGCACCTACAACAAAAGCGAATTGATTCAGTTAATCCAACAACACAGCGAACAAAGCTAACGATAACTTTTCCCTACTAAACCATTCTGATGAAAGCCATTCCAATAGCACTCTCCGTATCGTTTCACAGTCCAAAAAGCTAACCTCTCACACGAGAGGTTAGTGTACTCAATAATAGGCAGTTCAGTTAAGGGAATCGATAAATCGCTTATTGTTAAACGCTGTCTTGTCGTTGTGCGGGTGGCAAGTTAAGCGCTTTTACTTGTTACTCTTGTTTTCTTACTCAGGTAAGCATTTAGCCGAAACTGCTCAGTGGGCTTTGTATCACCTTGTTTCTGTACTTTTACTGGGTACGACTTGGGAAGGTCTAGATAGTAACCCTGATAATAATCAGCCCCATATCGACCAGCAGTTTGGTAATTTTCGATATTTTCAATGCCCTCAAAGATCACTTTAATCCCTTGCAGGCTAGTAATGGTATTCAGCTCTTCAAGCAAGTTGTTCTCTATTGATTTACTCATACCAAATTCGATCAGCATTTCTCTGCTGACTTTAATGTAGTTGGGCTGCACTATCGCCATGCGGCTATAACCGGACCAGCCCGTACCAAAGTCGTCCAACGCGAACGATATGCCAATACTCTTTAGGTACTCCGTGCCCCGATGTAAGCTTTCGATATCTGCGAGTGGACAGTAGTCCTCGACAATCTCAACCACAATCTGACATAGGTCGACCTGCTCTTCTTCGATTAACGGTAGGTACAAATTGTTTAAATCATGCTCGTATGAAAAGTATTTAAAGAAACAAGGTGTCACGTTGAGGAATAACTTGGTATCACGATCATAGATGCTCGATTGTCTGAAATTTCTTAAATGCATAATATTAAGAAAGAACTTAAATCCGAACTCTGACTTTTCACCAAAACCCTCGAGTATTTTAAAGAACCTCTTGATGTTGACTTTTTCACCTTGCTTCTCAATTCGGCAAAGCGCTTCATAGCCAAACACGGTTTGAGAATCATCGCTGATGGATTGAAATACACTGTGTACTTTGAATCCAGCTATAGTCATCTCGTATCGACGATGTTCTGAGTTCCACTCAAGCATAGGTGATCAACATTTGCTTGGTTTAGAGCAGCACAGAGGCTGAATAGAGTCCAATAAGATTGATTCTGCCTCCTCCAACTCCATGCTCCGAGCAAATGCAACCTCTTCAAATATCAGGTCCTTAATATGGTCTGCTAAGATTTGACGGTCATCAGTTGAGATTTTTTTGCTCTGTAGGTGGCACAAGCGCACCAATAAGCTGATCATATCTAACCCTTTAGACTCCACGCAAGCGAGTTGTTTATACTCTTCGATGCCACCCAGAATACGCGTAACACTTTCTTTTGAAACTACTTTCATTTCCACTCCACAAAAAAACAACACGATTAATTATCCCTTTTACTGCTGATGCTCTATCCGTGAATACGTTATTTATTTTACTTATATACCCCGAAAAAAACACCATTAAAAGATAACAAAAAACACACCAAATATACATTCCACACATTTTTAAACGAACTTTATTTCTGATATCCCAAACAAAAAAAATAGAATAGAAGACAATTTGGTCTAGGCTTAATAACAATAGAAATAATTATTTTTTAGAAACAGAATTAATAATGATATTTCATTTGTAATTAATAATGAGTTACATATAAACCTGAGCGATCGTTCGATAATGACCATCGAAAATAAAACCTTAATCAAACTAAGGCCAAAACCATTTCGTTTTTTACTCTATCTTTATAACCATAATGGTCGATGTGTGAGTAAATGATGAGATTTTTAATGAATGTTGGAATGGTGCTACTGTCTCTAACCAATACGATCAGTACGTTAAGAAAGTTGCTCAAAACGATTGGCATCAAAAATAAAAAGCTCACCATTGTGAGTAAAGCTTGCTGTTTTGTTTTAGAAAATATCCAATGAAGAGCTATCAGAAACCCATAATCTCGAAACATGATGGTATACTAACACATAGCACACACTAGTCAGGTCGCAAACATAACAAGAATCCCTCCTTTATATGTACGAATCCAAATAATAAAATATCAAAGAACCCCAAAAACAGCCTGACATATTCCAATCCCCCTCTAAGTCACGGCCCCTACAACAAAACATTAGACCAAGAAAAATAGAGAAAACCTAACATCAGAGATTTATTATTCAATTAAAACAAATCTCTGATGTTATGGTTTAATATTTACAAGATAATCCTATGAAATATTAGAATTTAAAATGTGTTTTTTGGGGAGGTAAGTCCCCCTTATTAAAAGTAAAATTATACTATTTATAGTTCAATTCTTAATATCAATTTTTTTTAACGCGCTAAAAAGTAATTTTTTGTCAGCTTCTTTTAAATAAGAAGATGTGATTGATGAGCTAAAATTACTGTATTGGCTATCAGAAAAAACATTTCCAGAACCTAAATACTCAGATATCGACATGTTTAACTCACTCCCAAGCTTAATTAGCGCGGGACGTATTTCACTTTTTAAGTCTCTTGCAGCGTGTGTATCAACCGATTTACTGAGCATATCTGCTCTATATCTGTATTGTATTGCTTTAGCTGATGACATAAGAGCTACAGTAAATGACTTCATACTATCGACATTCAATCCATAGTTTTCACTAGCCAAAGAAGACTTCTTTAGAACTATTTCCTCTCTTTTCAGGTCTTCAATTGGTAACCCGTGAATAGCTTTATATATAGCTACATCTTGCATATAGCTCATGCGTTCATCAATTTTTTTAAACACATTAATAGGATCCTCCTGACAATAAGAGATAGTAGGCCAAAGCAAAAGTGCAGATAAGGCGATTTTCTTCATTAAATTTTATTCCTATTTTTATTTAAACTACCGATTTCAACTGGAAATGACTTACCTCATGGCATTACATTAGTGATTTCTGAACTAGTAGTAACTATGGATTTCATTCCCCACACCATAATATTATTGACTAACATATTAAATAAAAGCCATGATACTATTTATATACTATAAAAATATCATATTATTTTTATTCAATCCCGAAACTTTGGGAAAATAATAATTCTCGGTCATGGTTAGAGATAAACCTAGTATTTAGGTTGAAAATTCTAACTAATAAGATCATGAGGTCTAAGCGTTTAGACTCAACTCCTGTTGTCTGCTTATACTCTTCGATAGCCACTAAATGCTTCTAGTCATTGTTTTAATAGAACTTTCATACGTTATCCCACGAAACCTTAATAAACACCAGAGATACATCACAACAATAACAATAACAAGCCAATCCACAACAAATAAAACCCAAACAAAAAAACTAAAAATAACTAAAATGACACATTTATGACACCACTTGTTTTTTTTGTGGTCATTACTTTAAAAATAAATAAAATCCGTACTAAAAAATCAAGGCCGTCGAATAACACAAGATTAGCTCTAGAGTAAAATGATGAATAAAATGATGAATGTTACAAATTCACTCGTGATTTATGAAAAACTACATGTTAACTTTGATGATCGTTCAATAATGAATATTGAGGACAAAAGCTTAATACAATTAAGGCCAAAACCTTTTAGGGTCTTACTTTATCTTCATCAACACAGCAACCGCTGTGTAAGTAAAGATGAAATTTTCGACGAATGCTGGGACGGTTCTATAGTGTCTGATCAATCGTTGACAAACACAATAAGCATGTTAAGAAAAGCCCTTCTTACTATTAATATAAGAAAAATAAAAATCACAACTATAAGTAAGGCAGGTTATCGGCTTGATAAAATCTATATTGATGATTCAAATAATGGTGTAAGTAACCCCACCCCATTACTTAATGGACACAACAATATGGAAGTAAATCATGATAAAGAATTTTTAAAAACTAGGATATACAAAAAATTCCAGTATAAACTATCCTTAGTAAAAAATTTAATACTTTCCACCTTACCGACCGCTATACTTTTAATGGCTGGGGACACCCATGGTTACAATATTCCAAATCAAAGATTGGTTTCAAACGTTAATACTGAATACACAATCATCGACAAGACTAAAAATCTAGATCTAGACAGCATCGAGGCTATTATAAAATCAAGGCCACAAAAAAAATGCAATGCTAAAAGTATTAAAATAACTATAAACAAAGGTAATGAAGTTGCCTTTGAGACAGATTTTTCAATAAAATATAAAAACAATGCATATAACAACTTATACGCATACAGGGTTAAAAAGGACAATTTCATATCAAGGATGATACAAATTTCCACAATTCTAAGCTTGTGTAAACTAAATTATACCCCCCCCTGAGCTGAATCGATTAATATTGAACTTATTGGTGTAATTTTAATGACATTAAAATTTGAACTCTGGCAAGGAAGTTTTGATATATTTTTGTTGATTTTAACTATTACGTTAACTAAATAGGAGTAAATATGAAAAATATTCTAATCACACTAACTGCGCTATTTATTATGATGTCATTGGCTATGGTTGTCTCCACAGCACAATACTTAACAGCCAATAACATAGCTCCAACGGGGAAAAAAAACACGATCACTTTAAATCACGAGACAACGTTCAACCTTGTTGGTAATAGCTTGGCTGTTGGTGATTACCTGCCTTCAGTGACATTGATGAGGCTTTGTTGCTTAATTCAGAGCGAAGACATGCCTGTCCCATGTGCTTGACTCT
>NZ_JAEFCE010000090.1:0-12235 GCF_016406055.1 Vibrio sp. IB15 | reverse complement strand
CTTCCTATTAAAAGATAGGCGGATTGGGGATGGGGAGTCCAATCATCTTGTTATAAATACATTGCTTACAAGCATCCCGCTTAAATTCTCACAACACAGAGAATTACTCTTTGTCTAAATGTAGTTGGCAGTTGATCTTCTCGAAGCCAATTAGTGTCTTAGAATATATAAGGCTAACTGTAGCGGGCAGATTTTTCTCAATAATGTGGTTGTAATATCCCCGACAAGTTATGCTTTTCCCGTCATCAGAAACCACTACTAACGCTGCTCGGGATCTTCCAATAGTCGTTGACTTTGACTCAAGTATGCTCAGCCCAGTAGTCACTCTTTTATCTAGCTCAATACTTTGATCAATCGTCGAAAGTAAGAAAGTTGTTGCTACCCATAATAAGAAAGCAAATGTTGACTTCGAGTATTTTTCATACCAACGGTTTTTCTTGGGCCCATATTGTTTGAATGTACTGCTTTCAACCGGAGTCTGATTTCGAGACTGTATCCTAATAAATTTCACAGCAAATATTAAATAGATAACGACAGCAGATACAAGCATTACTACAGCAGAGTAAAGAAAATTATGGGTTACATCATAGTTAATCTCTGAAAAAACGAAGATATAAAAGACCAAACATATAGCTTCGCCTACAAACCAAAACTTCAATGTACTCTTCCTCACATTCGAATATGTATGCTTCCAAGAACCACCAGACTCAAAAGTAGATGGTATTTATCACGCCTTGTTAAGGTGTGAGGCACGCAATACCTAAGCATCCGCATACCACCTTAACCACTAGAATAAACGCATAGCAAAAATGCCACGCGTGCCGAATCACTCTTGAACAATTTGTTATAGCTTTTCTAACTTGGCAAATGAACTTGCAAGCAACTTAATCTCTCCGGTTTCATGAAGCCAAACATAAACTTCGGGCTTGAACTGTTCTGACTCTTTTAAGAAAACCATTTGATCACCAAGACCGTTACTAGCAATAGCCAATGCATGATGAGGAAAGTTGCCAAAACCAAAACACGCCTTGGTTTCTGCAATAATGTGGTTACAAGTACGAGCTAGCCTTTTTCGATCGGAGTTGTCCTTGATTGGGTAAAGCTCCCAGTCATCTTCTTCGGTCGTTGCCTCACCACCATTATCAGTCTTCATCGATTCACGATAATCATGAGGGAGCCTTGCACCAAGCTCCACCTCAGTATTAACTAATTGTTCTTCTGTTAAGTTGAATGCCATTTTTACTCCAAAACTATAACAGCTATATTAGACAGAAGAATTCTGTACTTAAATATAGAATTATTCTGTCTAGTATCTTAATGATGAAAACCATACATCTGTTTTGCTATGAATAACAATACTTTAAGTTCTACAGTTCCTTACCTACATCACTAAATACAGATTTTTTCTGTATATCATGAATTGAACGGCAAAATATGTTCCAGCCTGATGCACGAATAAGTGTTAGACGATTGGCCAGCAAGCTGTTGCCACAATAGTTCTCATGCTAAATTCATACGTTCTAAACACACTTTGGGGCACAAATGAGTTTGACCTTATGTTTTTACTCATATCCTTATTGTACTCGATAACTCCTCGAAGATTTGCCGCCCGTAATTTCAACTTGAGCGTTCTGCGTAATCTCAATACAGTCAGTGGTACATGACTTCTTAGAGATCGGTGATACTGCCCTGCTTGAGCTGAGTAACGTAAACACAGTGACATTTTTTGCAATTTTGTTTTTCGTCGCAATTCACGTTCAGCCCTTATCCAACAAGGGCTGAAGCAATACGAAACTGATCATCAAAAAAAAACAGATGATCATCAAAAACCTGACCTAAAATACAGAAACTCAAATATTTCAATCATTTAAAAACACAAAACAGATCAATACTGATCGTCAAAATTTCAATTTATTGCAATTTTTTGCACTCTTCGCAATTTTGTTAGGCGCCCTGTAAGCCATTCTCAGCCCTTCAATTATCCTGCATCCCCCGTTATTCCTAAAGGGCTCGCGGCTTATTAGCTTTCTATTACGGTCGCAGAATTTCGCTGAAATAGAATTGCAAAAAAATGAGATCAAAAACGTCGCAGGTGGGGAGGAGGAGTGCGTTTTCCGTGGGTTAGACGTGCTTTCGGTGGGGCTGTGAGACAGGCGTAAAAAAGCCACCATGATCGGTGGCTGTTGGAGGTAGTTGCGCTTCAAATTTGATACTAATTATGACTAGTTAAGCACTCTTTCTGTATCACCTTGCTCTTGATGGTAATATTTTACTTCTTCTATCTTGTGCTTTGACTCTTCTTCACTCAATACTTTTTGCTCAGCTAACCATTTAAATTTGTTGATCTCATTAGCTAACTCGTTCTCCATGTTAATCTCCGAATACCAAGCTAAAAGTTGCTCTTTACGTCGACTCATCAATGCATCGACTACTGCATCATGCTGTTTATCTTTTATGATAAGTAGGTTAACGACGTTAGTGTTATAAACTGTGTAGGTAATTTTTGATACAACCGCCCAAATTAAACAAACACTACCTATTAAGAACCACATTGGATCTAAGTAAAACGCTTCACGCGTAAAACTGCCATATCCACTCTGAAAAATACCAATTACAATCCAAAGAATGCCTACATTTCTCAGCCATTCATTCTGTTCTATAATCTCTGAACTTTTATGTGGTAAGTCACCGTAGTAAAGATCTACATCACCTTTACCCGACGATTGCTCGTAGCCGTAATTAAACCCATCGTCTCCGAAACTGAACGTGAATTTATTTTTGCCTTTTTTTTGTACAATTTCCATTTCAATACCTTATATCTAACTCATTGTTTAATTAGAGCAATAAGTAGAAAGCCAAGTCAACATTTACCATATAAATGAGTAACCAAGCACAATCAAAAATCTTACGCCGCGTTAAATGGTGAACACCTCCACCACCGAGCCTAAACCATTATGCTATCCACACTTAAGCTCATACAAACCAAAAACACCAAGCGTTGCGAATCTGCCTTAAACGCTTTGTTTTGTATATCAACCGTATAGTGAGATATTAATATTTGGATTCACGGATACCCTTACTCCATAAGGAATTGGTGATATTCCATCGTACCTACTGCCAAAACTTTTCGCAGGAGCAAACTCTAGGTACTCACCCGTAGAATCCAGCTTCCTGATTACGCCCTCACAACCGATTAGTCTCATTGAAAATAGAGTAGATTGATTGTGACAATTAATAAGTTCAAATCCCACGTCGCCATCATATTGATACACCGTAATAGAAAGCTGTATCCCCCCTTTTTCTACAGTGTATTTATGCCAGATTCCATCTACCTCTTGATCAGGAATAACCTCTAGGACTGTCATTACATCTATTTCATCCCAAACTAACATTTAAACTCCCGATTTACATAAAGCCGCGTTAAGGTGATGTGAACAACGCAATACCACAGTTGCCGTAAACCACCTTAAACACTAAAACCAACGTATAGTAAAAATGCCACGCGTTGCGAATCACTCTTAAACAGATTATTAGTTGTAATCCCTCACGTCGTGGGTAAGGCTAAAGCCTGCTTCACGTACTAATTTTGATGCCAATAAAATGAATTCTTTAGCTTCATTGTTAGGTTGGTATTTTGAAACGACTTGAATTTCAAATAGCTTGTTCTTTGCCAACGGGTATTGCTCAAAAACTTCACCAGACTCAATAAATGACAAGTAAAGGTTGAGCTTTTCTTGGAGCAACAGGAGCTTTTCATTTTGATCATCCCATTCTAAATGATCGGAAATAACTAAAGTTACTTTTTCTTCGTCATGCGCAATGATGTCTACTTTATCTAGTTGCTCAATTGTCACGATTTCTCCAATACAACTAACAGCTTTTTAGACAGATAAATTCTGCATTTAAATACAGCATTCATCTATCTAGTTGTCTTATGCAAAACAGGATACACATTGATATGCCACATATTCAATAACTTATCTGTCGCTTATGATTCATCACTTCACAAAATATAGAATTTTTCTGAAATAGAATTGCGAAAAAATGAGATCGAAAACGCTTCGGGTGGGTAGGAGGAGTGCGGTTTCCGTGGGGTTGGGCATGCTTTCGGTGGGGCTTTGAGACAGGCGTAAAAAAGCCACCGGATGCGGTGGCTGTTGGAAGTAGTTGCAGTTAGAGCTTAATACTAGTGTTTCCGTATCCCTTCCTAGCCCAAAGAACATAACGCCAAGCTAACGTGACCGAAACCATGACATACACTTTTACGAAGCAAAAGTGCCACGTGTTCAGGTCACTGTTGAGAGCCTTGTTATATGTACATTAATCCAAGCTAAACTGAATAATTAACAGCTCAATGTCTGAATCTGAATCGTTTATTAAACCGTGCTCGCCATAAGGCTTATTTTTTATCATATCGCCTTTTTTAATCTTAACCTCTTGGTTATCAATAGTCATTGTTCCAGAGCCTTCGAGAATAATATACATCTCTTCGTTGTTGCTATGTTTATGGTAACCAACCGTAGAATTTGGCGGGATAATTTGTCTGTCGATAAAATCGCAGCTGCTAGCGAAGTCTGACTTACTCCAAATTTCATATAACTCGACAGAGCCAATCCCATCATGGGCAGAGTTCTGAATTTGTTTTTCCGTTTCTAAATAATTACGAATCATCTGTAATTCTCTCTGTGCATATAACGCCCAGTTAAACTGTGAGTGAACGTGTGCCAAAATGGAGCGAAGCGAAATCGACACGCGTTTGCGAATCAGACTTGAACGATTTGTTATAAATCTAGTAACGCTGAATTAACTCAATTTCTTCACCATCTGGACCACTATAAAACACAACTTTACTAATGTCTTTTTGACTATTCTTGCAACGTACAGTGAAAGGTCCACGTAATATACTTTGATTTTTATTACTCATATGAGAAATTGCGGAGTCAAGACATTCTACAGACAATGCGAAATGAGCAATACATCCTCTACCTTTAGAGTTGTACTGCTCAAACGGAAAAAGCTCTATATACGAGTATTCACTTACTCTTAACTTAACATTCCCATTGTTACTGCCAAGTGTTCCGTCTACTTTGAAGCCAAATATATTTTCATAAAAATTGGTTGATTCTTCAATTGAAATACAACTGATTGCAATGTGACAAAGCTCGTTAATTTTCAAAAAAAATGCCTCACTGAATTAGATTTATAACGCGCGTTAAGTAGTGAGCAACGCCACCACAAAACCTAATCAGACCACCGTAAACACTGAACCCAACGATGGAATGAAAATGCCATGCGTTGGGAATCTGTCTTAAACGCTTTGTTATAACCCGACCGCTTTTTCTAACTCTGACTTTGTGAAGAGAGGGCTAAACTTAAGACCCAATTTCTCTAAGTTCTCTCTGCCACTACCTTCTCGGTCAATTACACAAACGACATTATTGACAATAGCACCACGAGCACGTAATTCGTTAACTGCGTCAATTATTGCTCCACCCGAAGTTACAACGTCTTCAACAATCAAAAGTTCCTGATTGTCTATTACGCCGCCCTCAGCTAACTTACACGTACCATACTCTTTAGCTTCCTTGCGGACGAATAAAACTTGCTTTTGAATTCTTAAAGAGAGTGCCGTAGCTATTGGAATTCCGCCCATTTCAAGACCAGCCAATTGGTCAAAACTTGAAGGCAAAACACCTTCCAAGTGCTCTGCGATTGCTTGTAAAACTCGTGGGTTCGATTCAAACAAGTATTTATCGAAGTATTCCGTCGCAGTGACACCTGAGCGTAACTTAAAGCTGCCCTTAATATTTGATATTTCGTAGATTTCTTTAGCCAACTGTTCCTTGTTCAATGACATTCTCCTTCAATTTTATACAAGGGTTATAACAGCTTTATTAGATAGGAAAATTCGGCATTTAAATACAGAATTTTTCCATCTAAGAATCTTATGCAATATAGAATTTACATTGATATGCCACATATTCAATAACTCATCTGTCACATATGATTCATCACTTCACAAAATACATAACTTTTCTTCATAACCCGACAACTGTGGCTCATCTAGGTAAGCACGCCCCCTAGAAAAAACAAAAAGACATCCTCAAAAACCTGAGGGCTGTATAAATCCTCACCATAATTTAGTACCATGGGCTTATCATTTCGATAGGTTCATGGTGTCATATGAGAGTAATTTGCCAGGAGTGTGGCGAGAAAGCCCGCATACAAAAATCAAACCGTATTTCAGCGGGTTATAGCGATTTATATTGTAGTTGTAGTGACCCTGAGTGCGGTCATACCTTCGTGATGAACCTTTCCTTCAGCCATACTCTTAGCCCTTCAGCTAAGACGACTTCTCAGTTGGCTTTTGAAATGGTTAAAGCCTTGGCACCCGATCAGCGCCAAGAGCTAAAACAACAACTTTTGATACCTTAGTTGGGTTTTCTACTTTGGAACCGCAATGAAAGGAACCTCATCGTAAATTCCCAAACTCCCATCCTTAAATGTACCGCTGATTTCAGTATCAGAAATGTAATCAATCAATATTGTTTGCTGCACATGATTCCCACTGAAGAACGTACCATCTTTAAAATATAAATTAGATCCACCGCCACTTCTTTCTTTTAAAATCATGTACCCAGTATCATCAAATTTCATCGTTATACCTGGACGATCTTTAACAGCCCATTGATACGAACTACGAAGAATATCACGACTTGATTCGGTGATATAATGGCCTAAGGCTGCATACTTAAGTTCACCGTTAGACGTTAGATATACAATTTCTTGTTTTCCATTACCGTCTAGATCTGCAAGTTCAAAAGACTGTACATCCTCATTGGGCAATAGAGTTCTTGGGTTTGAAAATGAAAGATTTTTAGCAAATACCGACGCTGATAACAACGACGCCATTGATAAAATTAAGAAGCTTTTTTTCATACTGAATTCCTTTTTTAAACACTAGATTGTGCGGCCAGCACACGATTATCGGCACAATCTAAATCTAAAAAAAACAATAATCAACAACATTAAGATATTGATATTATTGAAAATAATAAGAATGTTAACTTTAATCCCATAGAAATATATTTAACTAGAAATCCCAATCACGTTCGGATCTCATCAGCCATCTCGATTAGCTGCTTAATAGCGGCTAATTTTTCTGGCTTCAACTCTCCTTTTTGATCCGCAACCAATAGACTCATCAAATAAATACCCATATCAGCCCTGCTTTCACCTTCAGTGCTGAGCGCTACAGCATCAATAATGAACCCCATTGCTTGTAAGAATATGTCCTGATTTTTTAATGACATAGCTCTACTCCAAATCAATTTACTGTGTAAATATACAGTAATAATGTACGTATTCATACAGTATTGTTATGAAGCGAGATTCATCCCTCAGTTTTACTCACACAACAATCCCTCAAAATGTGACTCTAAATACTGTGCTTGAGTATCCATCCAATAACTCTTTTCGTCGTCATCCACATCCAAAATAGGAGGGCTATCTTCAAATACTGCCTTCCAATAGGCTCGCCGTTCCTGGTGATGAACAAAGCTACTTTCGTAATATGTATCAGCCTCTTGTTTGAGATCAGCTAAATCCAAATCTCTACACTCCATAGACCAACCACGAGCACCAGCAGCCCAGAACAAGAATTCGTCTACTTTAGTTTTTGAGTCATCACCATCGAACGTCACAGAGAAACGGTTCCCACTGGAGGCATGCACTCCACGTTCACGGATTTCTTGATTTACCTTTTCTGCCTGTTTTTCCAAACGAATAATTCGGCTCTGCATTTTGTCTGTCAGTGACTTCGGTTTGCCTTGTTTCATGGCTATCGCCTTGGCTTTAATCGTTTGGTCTTTTGCCACCTTCAGCTTTGATATTCTGCGCTTTAACGGTTTTTTCCACTGGTCTAGCTTATGGCCAAGCTCTTTAATCACTGCCGTCATGTTGTCCGCTTCAAACGATGCCAAGCACTGCCACTTTGGCGCTCTTGTGCATTTAGATATGCTGTAACGATTTCCCTTTATCAGCCCTTGTGTTGAATCCCCTCCTTTGGCGGCATACCCCACAGCCTTTATGATGTAAGAGCCGGCAGCCTTTGGCTTTTTAATTCGCTCGAGTGTTGCAAATCCATGTCCCCAAATTTTTTCTAGACGTTTTGCCCAGGCACTAAAGAACCTAGGTTCAACATTCCACTTTAAAAGAACATGCACGTGGGGGTTGGGTTCACCATCCTCATTTGCAGGACACTCAGCGACCCAAATGTAATGAAAATCGAGCGGTTTTTGGGTTGGGCCAATATTACTCGGCTTACCAATATGTGCCGGCACTTTTTCAGCTTTTAAATCACAATATTTCTGGCCGCTATCTGTATCAACTTGGACTGTATGATCAGCAACCCAACCTCTTTGATACATCTTCTTCATCGCATCAAGAATCCGAGACACCTCTTTGCCCATTGTGGTTTCAATGGTTTTCTCTAAGGTAAATTCAGTTGTAGGCTTGTCCTCTAAGCGGCAGTAATCACCAGCTATCTCCCCACCTCCATTCATCAACTTAGTCCGAGGTTTATTGGCAAATGGGACCGTTGAATAAGCCCCACCGATATCAATGACCGGCAACGCCACTCGTTTCTCAGCCGGGCTACTCGCATAAGTCACCATGTTTCTTCGATAACGGATAGGATGCCGAGCACCCAGATGCCCGAGATCAGATTCATCGGCCATGCCACCAAAAATCGCCAATCGCTGAGCTTTGGTAAACGTCAGAGTGAGGAACGTAGTGAACCCATCGTTGCAAATTGCTGAATACGCGGCACTTTCGAAAATCTGGGTAACAGCTCGCTTGGTTAATTTGTCTGTGTATCTATCACCACTGTTTGCTACAGGGGCTTTGCTCGCCGGTGTTTGTGTTATGTGCTGAATTCGATACTGGTTAAAGCATTCACGTTGCTGCAGTTGTACCGATGTGGGAAGGATTTTGGGTTCACAGCGGTTTTCCCTCCCCTTTTCTCGCAGTACAGCAGGCTGATTTCGCTCTGTAGAGCCATAGAGGGAGTCGTGGTTGAAATACGACTCAGGGCTTTGCAACATTTGGGACGGGTTCACCACCTTGTCCAAAAGCCTCAGAGTGCGACGATTTCGCTCAATTCGATGCCTGTATTTTTCTGTCTGACTTTTGCGCCCTTTGACTAGCCTAGCTTCTTCGGCGATTCTCGCCGCCGCTTCGCGGTCGTGTTCCGTGCGATGGTTAAGCGCTTTAAAGAGATCGGTCGATTTCTGAAGCTCCACCTCTCGCTTCGATCTCTGGTTAAAAACGCGATCGTAAATTGGGATTTTCTTCACCAAACCGGAATCTAAAAGCGCTTGCTCTTGGTCGGTGTAAATTTTGGATACTAAAAAACCAGCGTTAAAGCTGGCATCGTTTCTGCGGATTTTATCGAGGGGCATCACAGCCCCTACGCTATAGAGGAGTTCATTCAGTTCCATGCATCAACACTCATCCATGAAGTCTTCTGGTTTACGGGTGATCTTCAATTGAATTTGGATAGACTCATTGCCCGAAAGCAAAGTACCTAACAGCACCTCATTATCGGGATGATTACCTTCCAGCATTTCTACTAATAAGGTTTCGATATAATCAGTTGCTTCAGCGGCAATTTTTAACGCTTCGCTCATATCGCCTCCAAATCCTGGTTTGTCACCACCATAAACCCACTTTTACCTTCACCTTTTGAGATCACGCCTTTGTGCAGGTGAGTACACTCAAGCGTTAAGCAAGCTTGATTAACCGCATCGTCCATAGAGTCAAAATCACCAACCTGAACGTTCGCGACCTGTTGAGTCTCTTCGTGGCGAACAATGCCACCACTCGGGCAAAGGAACACGGCTGAATATTGCATTAGGCCGCCTCCCCTTTTTGATCTTTAAACTCCGCGATACGCTCAATTAACGTATCTTCAACTTCGAGTAGCTCTTTAAGTGCAGACTCACTATCCAATAGAACGATTAAATGAAGCTCTTTGGTGCGATTCCCTTCAAAGTGAAAGACCCCGAAGTACTTATGCTTGGTAGAAAACTCAATGCGGAAGTCGATCACATCACTGTTCTCAAAAACCAAGTTGTAAATAGAATTGACGGTGTGTTGAATCGCGCGTTTATTCGCGACTTCTTGTGTCTGAGTAATCATGCTTAATCCTTAGCTTATGGTTATGACCAGTTACGTTTAATGCTTCTTGCTCTGCGGTTAATCGCCGTTTTTAACGTTGGGCTCTCCGCTTCCTCATACTCCGTTCGCAGCTTGGTAAGAACACCGTCACGTACTTGAGCTTTGACTTGTTTTAGCATGGCTAAGCCTTTGGCTTTCTGCTCTTGGCTTAGGCTGTATGCGGGTAAATCTGGGCAAGGTCTATGAATTGGGTTAGTCGATTCCATTCAGGCTCTCCTAAGTCAGTCCGGGAATAGCCGAACCATTGGCGACCAAATCCACACTCATCGCTAAGAATGGGGAAACGCCTTTTGTGCGGCTCTCTATATCGTTGATAAGGAGCACAAGGTTGCTGATGCCTGCCTGCGCCTTTTGGATAATGACGTGTTTGTTGGTGCGGCTGAGGCGATCATTCCCTGCATGTTCTAAAGCCATGCGGGATAAGTCACCCGAGTGCACCGCGTTTTCTAATGCGCGTTTAATGAAAGTCTCTTCACTCGCATCATTGGGGATTTGTGCCGTTACCACGCCGAGGCCAAGCAAAAGGCTATTAAGAATGGTGAAGTTGCCACTGGCCTTGGTGATGAGCACAAGCTCTACATTGGTAAGGATGTGCGGTTGCTCTGGGTTGAGCTTGTTACGAAGCATGGTCGCATTCATACCAACGGCTTTAGCTAACTTGGTCATGTTCTCCGAGTTCGCAAATGCACAGCACGCTTCGTTAAATGCCTTTTGTTTAGAGCCACGTAATTCGCACATTGAGTCAATTTCGTTCATAACCAATACTCAATTGAAGACAAACGGGATGAAAACGAAACCCCAACCAAGAATATTGAGCCACAGCGGACAATACTCTTTGGTTGGCATCAGGGAAGATAAACGCATAGCGGCCTACCCTAACTTTTCCATCGTTTCGCGAGTCGCCATTTCAACTAAGGCGATCATGTTGATAAGAGGGGTTTCCTTACCTTTTGCTTTGGTTTTAATAGGTAAGCGACCGTCGGCTACCCAATCCATGATGGTACGTTTAGGCATACCAGAGAACTGAGAGTATTGGTCGTACGTCATGAAAGGCGTATTTAGGACTACTTGATATGAGAGCATAATGCTATCCTGTTACGTTAATGAGTGTTTTACTTCGGAATGTAGAGTTGCACCTCAACATTCACCCTTGAGCAAAGATATTAGATCGTTTATGCGTGAACAACAAGACAAAATACACCCTAAAGCGTACATTTCTGGTAGAGATGTAACTGAAAGATTGAAGGAAGTCACAAATTGTCGTGATTTCCAGACGCTCGCAGAGGTACTTGATGTATCCAAATCTACAATGTCTACGTGGCATCAACGCAACTTAACACCTTACGAGGTGATTATTCGCGTCCACTTGCATACTGGAGCGTCTCTAGAATATTTAATACTAGGTGAAGGATCTCCATTTCCTGAAAAATCCACGCAAAAGCATACATCCAAGAAGAACGAACCAAAAACCTTGTTTGATGTAGACCTTTTCTCTCTCATAAATGGGAAGCTTGTTGGCAATGACACGTTAGCTTTTGATAAAAGCTATTTAGATAAGCTTGGGGTTATTAATGTAATGGGCATCGAGCAAGATGGGACTTCATTCATTGTCGATAAAGAAGTCCACCAAGCAGTAAGCGGTACTTACCTAGTGGATATGGACGGCCTACTCTCACTGAATGAGATTCAGCGCTTACCAGGTAAGAAACTAGCGATAAGCTTTAACGGAGCGACTTTAACCGTCGAGGAAGATGAAGTGAGAGTTGTAGGGCGCGTCGCATTAAAAATGGAGAAGTGCTGACGGATGAGCTCATTCTTTGAGCTCACTCGCATTCAACCTGGTTAACGGTATCGCTAACATCTAAATGCGTTATTATCACCCTGTCCTATCGGGGAAGGACGTTAACACCTTTGCTTGCAAACTCAAAAGGCTGCCATTTGGCCTGTCTCTTATACAGAAATCCCTAAGCTACAGCTTAGGGTTTTTTTTTGAACT
>NZ_JAEFCE010000008.1:0-111845 GCF_016406055.1 Vibrio sp. IB15 | reverse complement strand
AGCTGATCAGATCGTAGGCTCTGGATTTAGTTCCATTGAATTACGCAACAAAGCCGCTTTCCTTGTTACTCTCTACGGGAAAAATGCCGAGCATTGTGAATCAGACTTAAATACCCTGTTGTAGCTTTATGTGTATTGCTCAACGATTTGCCTAATTTTCTGTGCTGCCAAAAATATTTGAAATGCTGTTAAACCAGAAATCACGATCGCGTTCAACAAGATAGCACCTAAAACGACTTCACTTATTTCTGACATGAAGAACCAAATAGAAAAGCTTGCCGCGCTACACAATATTGCTATTAAGTATGATGCCATTATTCGATCGGTTATTTTATTAAATGAACTCCACTCGTAGAGCTGCTTATTTGATGTATTTTCCAACGGAGCATGAAGTTTTTGCGAAATCTTAAATGTAATACCTGCAAATACAAAAGGAAGTGTCGGGATAAACTTCCATAGCTCATCGTTGCCTTTAAGCTTTTGACCGACAATCACAAAAAACTCCGGGAAATTATAAGTGATAGCAATGCTTAAGAGCAGAACTAAAAACTCCGGTGAGATAATACTGAAACGGATAATGTCTGCTAATCGTTTCATCAGTGACCTAGGTGCCTTTTTTCTTTGATTTCGTCAAATATACCTATAGCTTTCAGATATAGCTCTTCTGGCTCGGGATTTTTATCAAAAGAGAAGTTTTTTACCGTTTCAGAAGTTTTTATGGTTACTACTTCATTATCTCTTTTTCCTCTTACTGTACCGTGCCCATACCCATCAGCAGCCATTAATATTGCAGCGTCACCAATTGGCAGAGGCTCTTCTGAAACATATTGTTCTTCTACTGTTTGGTTTGCGGCTTTTTCGATATGGTAAGGAAGATCTGTGTTTAATGGCTGATTTTCTGGAGCATCTTCAACGACAGTCATACGATCTGTATTTCGCTTAATTAGGTAATCTTTTAGCTCAGCCCACAAACAACCAAACATAGGGTTTGGTGGAGAGATCTTAGCGTTAACATGGTATATACCGTCAAGAGAAGAGACTTTTGCAGCAAATGAACGTAAATCTGATACTAACTCGATATCACAGTCTACAAAAAACCTTTGATATGTCTCTTTTATAATTGAACAAAAACGGTTCACAAACGCTTTCTGTTCAATATGATTATATACGTTTAAAAAAGCTATACCTGAATGGGATGGAATGTAAACAAAAGGGCTAGATGCCACTTTGAGATTTGGCTCAATTTGTGTTTCTTCGGTTCGCTTATGAGTATCCACAACAGTAACTTCACCCAGCGGTTTATATTTGCTAAGTCGACCAAATATGTAATTTACACCATCTAACTTAACTTCTTGCACATCGATAAATGTCCAAGATGAGCCTCGATGAGAGATTGAGACTGGTTCTTTTATTGCGTTCATTAACTTTTCTTGATCAAGAGTACCAAGCTTTAATACTCGACCTAAATAATACGTACCTGAGCTAGACACTCATGACTCCTTAAAAAATTAATAACAGATACTAAACAAAAATTCTTTATTTAAGTGGAAAGCTGTTCGTCTAGTTCCCTATGTAGCCTATCTTAAGCGACTCACTCCATTCATAACAATGACTTATCGTTCTTAGTTTGTGATTGAACATGAAAATGTAGATGTTTTCCTATCTAACGAGACTAAGTGTTAAAAAAGGTGAGTTCTGTGCTTAGTGGTATTGTTAAAACAAGTTTACTATTGATAATAAAGACAATACTCCCACTTCCAAAAACGCTCTTATTTACTCATTTGTAATTAAGATAAAATAAGAAAAATATCGAATTCAACTTAGAAATTTTCATTCTATAAATTTAAACAAAGCGGTTTTTAATAACTCCCGCCCCTTCATACGTTTACGATAAATAATAAAATAGGATTTTATAAAAATAATTTGATCAATAAGAATTTTTGTAAACTTTGAATTACATACTCTAAAATTTAATCTCTAATAAAAACTTGTCATAAGCCGAAATGCTCTTCCAATCTTGATTCGCAACACATGGCATTAGCGTGTTGCATATAGACTTCCTATAAAGCCGTTGGGAAGAAGGAGTTTATATAAAATCAGGAACAAGAAATGAACCAACAACGTCAACTAAGCTGGAAAATAGCAGCTATTCTAGGTACATCTTTTGGCTTTAATGCACACGCTGCTGAAATGGTCACCATCGAGAACGATAGCCTACTCCAACAAAGCCTCATTGCTCAATCAAAGAGCATTGCACCGCTAGAGCTAGGTTTTTCTGAAGTTAAACGGGTGGTACTGCCCAATGGAAAAACCAAAGTACGCTACCAACAAACCCACTTTGGTCTACCCGTCTTTAATACCTCCGTTGTCGCCACCCTATCCAAAAACCAACCCTCACAAGTATTTGGTTCAATGGCGCAAGGGATCAGCGATGATCTATCACACATCGCGCCTAAATTGAATCAAGAGCAAGCCATCGAAGCTGCATTGTCCTCCCACCGCTCGTTTACCGTCGGCAAAAAGTCGATTGAAAACAAAAATGCGAAGTTAGTTGTCAGGCTCGATGAGAACCAAACCGCACAGATGGTGTATTTGGTCGATTTTTTTGTCGCGTCCAATTACCCAGAACGTCCTTTCTTCTTTATTGATGCCATGACGGGGGAAGTCCTTCAAAAATGGAACGGATTAAATCACGCCAAAGCCTTGGGAACTGGACCTGGTGGTAATACCAAAACCAATCGATATGAATATGGTACTGACTTTCCAGGATTCTCGATTGATAAAGCCGGGACCACATGTACGTTAGAGAACGACGCAGTGAAAACGGTCGACTTGAATAACAGAACTTCTGGTAGTTCAGCTTACAGTTACAACTGTAGCGATGACACCAACTACACAGATCGTAAATACGTGAATGGCGCCTACTCTCCCCTTAACGATGCGCATTATTTCGGCAACGTCGTCTTTGATATGTACAAAGAGTGGATGAACACATCACCTTTATCGTTCCAACTCACTATGCGTGTTCACTACAGTACCGATTATGAGAATGCCTTCTGGAATGGTTCATCCATGACTTTTGGTGACGGCAAAAATACCTTCTACCCATTAGTCGATATCAACGTCAGTGCGCATGAGGTGAGCCACGGTTTCACCGAACAAAACTCCGGGTTGGTCTACAGAAACATGTCAGGCGGTATAAACGAGGCCTTCTCCGACATCGCAGGCGAAGCGGCTGAATACTATCTGCGTGGAAATGTGGACTGGATTGTCGGTAGCGATATCTTCAAATCGGAAGGTGGCTTGCGTTACTTTGATCAACCATCAAAAGATGGTCGTTCAATCGATCACGCCTCTGATTACTACGATGGTTTGAATGTTCACTTGTCGAGCGGTGTTTATAACCGAGCATTTTACCTTTTAGCTAACAAATCAGGCTGGGACGTACGCAAAGGCTTTGAAATCTTTACCGTCGCCAACCAACTGTATTGGACAGCCAACAGTACCTTTGATGCCGGTGCATGTGGCGTAGCCAAAGCGGCTGCAGATATGGGTTATACGGTTGCCGACGTGGAAGATGCGTTTAATAGTGTTGGCGTCAACGCAAGCTGCAGCCCTACCATTCCGGGTGACAATGTGCTCACCAAAGGGACGCCTATCGCGAACCTAAGTGGTAACAAATACTCTGAAAGTTTCTACACATTCTCCGTAGATTCTGCATCAAGCGTAACGGTGGCAATATCTGGCGGAACTGGCGATGCAGATCTGTATGTCAAAGCAGGCAGTAAACCAAGTACCTCAAGTTATGATTGCCGCCCTTATCGTACCGGTAATAACGAGCAATGCAGTGTTAACGCGCAGCCGGGCGTTACCTATCACGTGTTACTTCGTGGGTACACAAATTACTCTGGAGTGACTTTGCGCCTAGATTAAGCCTATGCACTTCGATTGCTGATACATAGTTAATTGCTTATAGGCTACTAATATAACAACCTCTGCTTATGCTAAGCGTGAACAGAGGTTTTATTTTTGGGTCATACTCTTTTAGATTACATTGTTAACGTATTTCTTTCATAGCTAACAACACTATTGACAGAAGAGCCGTTTAAGTTCTTCAGAATACCTTCTGTATTTTGTATACAGGGAAGCGAGCACCTTCGATAAACCCTTTATGGAAACTACATGACAAATAACGGCTACTTTTAATTGTGCCGACTCGCCCTTAAGGATTAGCACCATTGATCATATCATCCGCACAGTTTAAGCAAGCTGAGTTCGTGGAGTCTAGTATCGGTAGAGGTATTTTGAAAATCAGAACTTTATATTTTAGACAATAGCGTTTTAGCGCAAAGCACTAAAACGCACATTAGGATTGAATTATTTATTGAAGAAACCTAATAGCACATCCGCTGCCCGCGTTATTGCCATTGGTTTGTAGAAAATGTTGGCCGTCGTTTATGGCTTTGTGGTTAAACAGAGTACATCACTGTCGCTTCACCATCGACGGCGATTTCACCATTCGCGTTCAATACTTGAGTAGATATCACAGCGATAGGTTTGTCTTCACGCACTCTGATCACTTCCACCTTGGCTGTGACAGTTTCGCCAACAAATATAGGACGAAGAAACTTCAAGGATTGCCCCAAGTAAATGCTGCCTGCGCCCGGCACTTTAGAAGCCAACAAGCCAGAGATAAGGCTCGATGCCAACATACCATGCACGATTGGACGCTCAAATTGTGTGGTTTTAGCGAAATCTTCATCTAAATGGATTGGGTTGTAGTCTTCCGAGACGCTAGCAAACGCTTCTACGGTTTGCTTATCTAATTTCTTTTCTATTGTGGCAATTTGTCCGATTTCTGGATTCATTATGCAGACTCCTTTTCCATGTCATTTTCTTGCACAATGACATCTTGAATGCGCTGCTTCACGTATTCACCTGGCGCATCCAGTTCACCTTCTAGCTCACGAGCTTCAATCATTTCGGAGAAGTTGCGCTCATCAACCCAGTTTTGCCAATGTGACCACCACGAGCCATGGTGCTTGTCGGCGCTGGCAAGCCACTGAGATGGTGCTTGGTCGTTATCATCATTGGTCCAAAAACCATATTTATTGGAATCGGCATGGTTCATCGGCCCTGCAATATGACCACTCTCGGTAAGTACAAATTTATTGTCTCCACCTAGCAGTTTTGTGCCTTCAAAATTGCCGTCCCATAGCGCGATATGATCATCGATAGCAGAGAGGAAATAAGCCGGCGACTTTACTTTACCTAAATCAATCGCCACACCATCGATCACTAACTCACCTTTGGCGAGTCGATTCTCAAGATAGCACTGACGTAGCAGCTGGTTATGGGTCGCAGCGGTCACGTTGGTGTTGTCACAGTTCCAATAAAGGAGGTCGAATGCCATTGGGCTCTCCCCTTTCAAATAATTGGAAATGTAGTAATTCCAATACAGGCTGTTTTCACGAAGTAAGCTGAATGACACGGCCATTTGGCGGCCATCCATATAACCACGTTGGTTGTTTTGCGCTTCAATGCTGCTAATGATCGGATCATTGATGAAGACCCCTAACTCACCTGGCTTTTGGAAGTCGAGGATCGTAGTCAGCAGAGTGACCGATTTGATTCTCTGCTTACGACGTTTGCCAGAAAGGTAAGCCATGGCTGCGACTAAGGTGGTGCCACCGATGCAGTAACCGATACCGGTAACTTCTCGCTCGCCTGTGACACTTTCAATGGCATCAAGTGCAGGTAGCACGCCTTGAGTCACGTAGTTGCCAAAATCGACGTCTCGCATTTGAGCATTAGGGTTCACCCAAGAGATCATGAATACTGTGTGGCCTTGGCTGACCAACCACTTCACATAAGAGGTCTCTGGATTGACATCCATAATGTAATATTTGTTGACGAACGGCGGTACGATCAGTGTCGGGCGTTTATAGACTTGTTCTGTGGTCGGCTTGTATTGAATCAGCTCGAACATCTCGTTTTGAAAGACGATTTTTCCGGGCGTTGAGGCAATATTCTCCCCCAGTTTGAACTGGTTTTTATCCGTCATTCGAATATTGAGCATGTCGGCACTTTGCTCTAAATCCTGACGGAATTGCTTCATCCCCTGGATCAGGTTTTCACCCTTACTCTCCATGGTCAGCTTGAGTATCTCTGGGTTAGTCGACACGAAGTTACTTGGCGACATGGCATTCAAATACTGCCGAGTGAAAAATGAAAGGCGAGCTTTGGTCTCGTCGTCCAGACCATCTGCGTTCTCAACTGATTGTTGAATATTGTCACAAGCAAGTTTGTAGCTCTCTTTGATGTAACGATACAGTGGCGTGTCATTCCATGAAGGGTCACGAAAACGACGATCCGTCTCTTTAGTTTGTTCTTGAGTGCCGAGGATACAATCGTTAAGTAGATTAACTTGCTGCGCCCACCAATTCATCTGTTGCTCAACCATATTGGTTGGGTTCTGAGTCATTGAGCCCACCCACTTCGTAAAATCTTCCGATTGGGTTTTCATCAATGTCGATTGTGTTGGCTGCCCTAGATTGTCCATCCAGGCTTGTCCGTATTGGGACATGAGGTTCATCATACCTTCAAAGGGCGATTTATTTTCCATTCTGACATCCTTGTTAGAAGTGATGCTGAGAGATGGCGGCTAGACGTTACGCTCCGCCATCAACCGACAAGCAATAAACTAAGCACTTTTCGCAGTCTTTACCGCAGAAGCTGTAAGCTCGTCAGCGGCAGATTTAAAATCTTGACCAAGTTGAGTCAGCTTTTGGCTATCTTCCATGAGTTGTTGTGAGATCTTACTCGCCACTTCCATCTGTTTTGAACCATAAGCTGGAATATCTTGTGGCTGCTTTAACGAAGCTAAGCTCTGCAAAGACTCATTACCTAGCGCGCTATAAGCCTGAAGGCTATCAAGCTGAATCTTGGTCAGTGTCTCTATATTCTTAGTCACTAGTTGATTGAAGTTGTAGAACGGGTTAGTTACAGACTCTAGCTGCGATGTGAAAGCCTTAAATGTTTCCTGAGTAGACATAATTTCATTCCTTGTACTGAGCAGATCGAAGAAGTAAATGTGCGCTTCCTATGCAAATTTGATTTAAATTTGTTGCGCAACAGTTAACATATTGATCAAGATCAAAGTAAAAGTCATCCCGTTAAATGCCCGATAAATCGCTCTATAAATTCATTAATTTAAACATTTGTTTGAATTTTCGGTTCAGATGCTCATCACCCTAAATAGGTAAGTGGGTTCAAAGCGAACTCAATATGAACTGCGTTTAATACAACCCGCTCGATTTAGGAGATGAATTGACAGAAATGTGAGATTAGTCACTTTGTTGCGTAAGGTTGAATGAGGTTGTTCAGGATAGAACAACCCAAATAGGCTGCTAAACATGAACACTCAAGCTATAAGTTTGTAACCAGAGCGGGAGAGTTCATATTCAGAATAAAATGGGCTTTTTACCCAAGAAAGAGCGCAATGTTATCGACACAAATTCACTTTAGATGCCTGCCGCCATCAAGGTGCAATGTTCTTCCTGTCATGTAACGACTGGACAGTACATACTTGATGCCATCAACCACTTCCTCAAAACCCGCTTCTGCCGGAATCAAAGCTTTTTGCAGAGCTTTAGCCTTGTACGCCTCGTCATCATAATCATTGAATTTGATCATAGCTGGTGAGACAGTGTTTACTTTCACGTTGGGAGCCATCATCGCCGAGAACGAAAGCGTTAAGTTATTAAGCGCAGCTTTGCTTGCCGCGTAAGCGATATGTTTTTTACTGCCTTTTTCGGCAACATAGTCACTGATGTGGATGATATCTGAGGTTTGATCGCCAGACATCAGCAGGTCTTTGAGCGACAGATTGATAAGGTATGGTACGCCGACGTGAACTGCCATCATCTGGTTCATAATTTCTGCAGCGTTCTCGCTCGGATCTTTCTTATTCTCCGGCTTCCAATCAGAGGCATTATGAACGATGGCTCGAAGTGCTCTGTACTCTTGCCCTACATAGTGCAGAAAGTCCTCTACGCTGCTTTGCTGGTAAAAATCGACGTACTGTAGATCAGCCCCCTTATCACGCAGCTGTTGCAACTGAGGATATTCTCTGCGAAAGGTACCAATCACTTGGTACCCATCAGCCAGAAGTTGCTGAGCGAGTGCGAACCCTAATCGCTTCCCTACTCCAGTTATCAGAATCGTCTCACTCATCGTAAAAACTCAGCTCTAGTTTGAGGATTAGTTTTGAAAATGCCACCGAGCGCTGTTGTGGTCGTTTCAGAGTTGGCATCCATTACGCCTCGAGACTTCACGCAGTAATGCGTTGCTTTGATGGTCACCGCGACATTTTCTGTTTCAACGAGAGTCTGTATGGCAATCAAAACCTGCTGGGTTAAGCGCTCTTGGACTTGGGGGCGCTGCGCGAAGAATCGGACAATTCTGTTTATTTTTGACAGGCCAAGTATCTTAGATTCCGGAATGTAGGCCACTTGTGCCAAACCGTCGATAGTAATGAAGTGATGCTCACATGTGGAGGTTAAGTCGATGTCCGACACCTTAACCATCTCATCAACCGACATCTTGTTCTCTATCACGCTGATTTTTGGAAAGTTGTTGTAATCCAGTCCCGAAAAGATCTCATGCACGTACATCTTTGCGATGCGGTGAGGCGTTTCTGCAAGGCTGTCATCTGTCAGATCCAACCCCAACGTGCTGACAACTTCCGTTAACAGTCCCTTGATACGATTGTATTTTTGGTCGCTGTTCATTTCACTCGCGGTCATCGGAGTTTCAAGCCCTCTCGCCAGTAGAGCTGTTCTTACTTGTTCTGCTTCTGTACTCAACATTGGAACGCTCCTTAGAAGTTATTATCTTGGTCTGCTTCATAGCTCAGCGTGAGCGAAACGGAGTCGGCAAAACGCAGCGCGTGGGGTTTATCAATTCTCACTTGAGCGTACCGAACCCATGAATGATCAATGCAGATTCCAAGTACATCGCTGGTTAACTTTTCTAGAAGCAGAAATCTTCCAGACTCGACATGATGAATGATCTTCTTGCAGATGTTTTTATAGTTGAGAGCATTGTCGACGTCATCAGAGAGGCAAAGGTTGTTCGCTGGATAATGAATCTCTGCGTTTATAACAATGTCTTGCTGCTTGGTTTTCTCTTCTTCGTTGAAGCCGATGAAGGTTCGTAGTCTGAGGTTTGTGATGGTAATAATGGCGTTGTGGTTCATAACAGTTTCCATTCCGTCGAAATTGATATCAGGTACGTGCTTGTTTTAAGAAAAGATCAAATAAAGCTCTGATAATAAGAGTCTGCGGTTTTTGTCAGCTCTGAAGGCATTACGTGAGACTGAGCTCGAAAGGGATTGGGTCGGTTTTCTGACTCGACTGGTCAAAACTATTCCAAAGCTCTTGGAACGAGGTATTAAGAATTGGGTGATTGGCAGTCGCGGCAAGGTCGACTAACGGGCGAAGCACAAAAGCGTACTCGGTAATTTCACCTCTAGGTAACTCCACCCCGTCGATAATGCCTACTTGATCACCGTACAGAAGGATATCGATATCCATGGTTCGCGCAGCATACTCTTTAGTCTCGCGTTGGCGGCCGTTATCGGATTCGATTCGATGAAGAGTTTTAGATAATTCTGCGATAGGAAGGTCGCATTCAAACCCCACGACAAGATTGAGGAAGTTGTCTCCTTCAAAGCCGACTGGCTCACAATCGTAAAACTGAGAAATTTGCAGTGGAGCGAAGCGATGGTTCAACGCTTTGAGAGATTCTGTGATGTGGTGTTCGCGATTAATGTTGCTTCCGATGCTGACATAGACGATGGCCATAGTATTTCTTCCTTTTTAAGCAGCCTATACGTCCTACTCGCTATGAAGATCAGCTATATGTCCTTTAATGTCGGGTCGATACTGAAAAGGTTTTGTCGAAGATTTCCCTACATGCTTAACCGCGATAACATCGTCGCCCCTTTGAAAGCGACGACAAGTATTACTCACTTAGCTGTTTGACTGATGTCCAGTCTTCTTGGCTAGCTTTTGCATAGCCTCGGCGAACGTTGTTGTTCCACCTTTCGCCTTAACTTGCACAACCTTGTAACCCATGTTTTCTAGCGCTTGCCGCTCTGCCAATACTGCTTGGTCGTCTTGTTGGCTACCTTGAGCTGGCTGATGAATGTAACACCCTTCTAGTTGTCCATCTTCGACCAATTGGTGGTGTTTCAGTGCTTGGATATCAAAATTCATAAGTCAGTCTTTTCATTTAAATTGGAAGTCTATCTGGCAAAAGCCACCAGCATTTTTCATGTTGTCATTTGTACCATAAGGTACTTTATACATGAAGAACGAATCGAATGACCAAAACGCTTACTCATACAACTAGGCGTTGTCTTATATTTCGGAGCTCAAGGTTAAAACTTCGCTGGAAAACAACTCTCTTAACCATTGATTGACGATGTCATCATTACGATTACTGTGCCAATAAACACTGAGTGAAGGCTTGATGTATTCAAAAGGAAGCTCTAGTAGCTTAATTTTATCTTTATCAAAATAGGCGTTCGCGACACCTTTAGGGAAAGTGGTTATCCAATCACTGTTGTAGATAGTGTCTGAGAAGTCTGCGATTGAATTAAGCTTTCTTGCCACTTTACGATCTGCAAAGATCGGGCTGTGAAATTCAGTTAACTGGTTCACTCGGTAGTTATCGTGTGTGAGCATGACATGCTTTGCTGAAAGATACTGTTCAAGAGTCACTTGCTCGTTTATCTGTGAGTGGTTTTGGCTGCAGACCATACACAGCTCGTCGCCCCAAATTTCCTGGCTCAACAAGGTTGGATGCGCGTTGGTTAAATCGACCACAAGATCGATCTTCTTTTCTCGAATGTCGGTTGCCATATCTTCTTTGATATTCACGACTTCGATAACGCACTCTGGGGCTTCTTCCTGAATCCTGTCTAGTATTTGAGGCAAGATCACACTGCTTGAGATACTCATCGCCGCAATTCTAAACGTGTAACTGCACTCTTTCGGTTCAAAATCATGCGTTTCAGGTAATGAGTGAGAGACAAGCTTGTGTGCTTGCTTAAAGATAGGATACAAGTCATTAGCGACTGGCGTAGACTCAAGCGTGTAAGATTTTCTTACGAACAGTAGATCACGATATTCATCTCGAAGCTGCTTTAAATGAGCGCTGAGACTAGGTTGGGATATATTGAGCCTTTCTGCTGCGTACGTTAAGTTTCCTTCTTCATATATCGCAATAAAGTAATAGATGAGGTTTAGGTTAAATCGTTTCATTCGGGCTCTTCAGGCAGTCATTTAAATGAATAAACGTAGAACGTAATTTCGTTTAGCTGACTCGCTATTATCACAACCTAATTCCATACTTCAGTTAGGGTTATGACAGAGCTTTGTTAAAACACCCTTGCGAGTATTGCTTATCTGGCAGGCAATATAACCCATCAATTTTCATATAGTCGCAATACATCTTTGGTTTCTATAAAGATATAGGTTTTTCTGATACCTAGTATAGGTGTCGCTTTATATTAGAATAAACATGACTTTGACATAATTATTGGTTCCTTGATATACAAATTTAGAAATAGAGAATGATGAACCGATTTGTAAAACCAATAATTATTTCAGCAAGCCTAGTCACCTTATTTGGTTGTGTTGGTAGCAATGCGGTAACGGGTAAGCTGATGGAGTTCAACGTGAAAGCTGTAGATAACCGCTACGCTCGCGGTGGATTAAACATGCTACTGGCACCCGCTTACGGTATCACGGTTGCTGCAGACTACATTGTGTTTAACTCGCTGGAGTTTTGGACGGGTAAAAACCCTATCAACAAAAAGCCGCACATCTTTGACACTAAGGTCGATACATATATCGATATTAATGATCAACTGGATGACAGCCTCACAGACGCGCCTATCGACCCACTAGCTAAGCACGTCATTGACCACAGCGAGATGAAAGTGATCAATCAAGACGAAGTTGCTATCGAGCTCACTTACAACGATGGCACACGTGCAACGCTAACTGGCCAACGTTTTGGTGATGAAGTCCACTACTCTCTTGATAACCAAGTTATCGCAAAAACCAGTTTAGAAGAGATGCAGATGTACATAGCTTCTGCCGAGCAATCATAAGCTCATATTGAGTAAGTAAAAATAACTAGCAATTGTCAGTGCTTATAACACGAAAAGGGGTAGCCGAGCGCTACCCCTTTTTCTTACTCATCATATTAATCAAGCACTTGTTAATAAGCAAAGTAGCCAGAAAGTCGCTTGATATTCAGTTGCCTTGTCATATTACCTAGCTGTTCTTCTCGCGTATCTTGAAATTCATCGAGGCGCTGATAAATCGTAAAATAGCGACTTATATTAGCGACATACTTTACTGGTTCTTGGCTTATGTTCTCTCTTGCGACAACCTCAACATGATTAAACCATTTGTTTGGGTTATACCCTTGTTCCGCCGCTAATTTTCGCATTCTTCGTATTTTAGCTGGTCCAGCATTATAGGCAGCTAAGCTAAAGTAAATCTTATCGATGTCAGCTATTTCAGGCTTATCAAAGTACCTATCATGAATAAAGCGTAAATACTTGCTTCCAGCATGGATGTTGCTTTCCAAATCGTGCACATTATCAATATCCACATACCAATCCCGCGCCGTTTTGGGCATCACCTGCATAATGCCAACAGCACCACGGTGCGAGATCTTTGAGTTATCTAACCCAGACTCCTGAAAAGCCATCGCCAAGAGGATCATCCAATCAATCTCGTACTTCTCACCGTACAAGACGAACAAGGCTTCTAATTTGTCGCGTTGTTGGTTCTGTTTTGGATCAGATGCTCGCTTCATCCATGAAACACTCTCTAGATAGCGATTATCAATCACATTCCCGAGCAGCGTGCCCTGTTTCGACTCCTGTAAATATCGGTCAATTTGAGCTTTAAGCTGAGGACTATTCTTGCGGATGGCCCACGCAATATCAGCATTTTCTCTGAAAGTAATGTCGGTGTGGATCTTAATATCCTTTCCTAAACTCTCCCACAGCTCCAACTTATGGTTGTCGACAATGGTCGCCGTGATTTTTTCACTCTTAATCAGCTCGAGTAGTTCGAGGTCTTGGAGGTTCGCGTTGAGTAAGTGAATATAGATGGGTTCCATCCCCTTTTTCTCAAACTGTTGATTCAATTTTTGAACGCTACTGATGTAGCTAGAATCCTGCTTAAGCCACACTTCTTTACCCTGTAGTTGTGTGACATTGCTGATTGAAGGCTTAGATAGGCTTGTCACTAACACCTCATCGATATCGCGGCGAATGGGCATGCTGAAATCCACCAGCCTTTGACGCTCTTCGGTTACTGTAAGGTTCGCGATAGCAATATCGCCCCGCCCTTGATTTAACGCTTCAAGTAATTCGCTTCGCTCTACCGGAATCACCTTAACGCGCAGCAGTGGATCACTCAGTTTAAGTGCCTGATCAAAGTAATAGATTTGCTCGGCCAAAATCCCTTTCGGCTTACCGTTTTCAATGTGATAGAAACCGATGTCACCAGAGACTAAAACACGTACTACACCTTTCACTTTCAAAGCCGAGAAATCACCAACATAGGATTCAAGTGCGTTATCTGGCACTTCTAGACCGAAAGCGGACTTAGAAAGAATAGAGATAAAGAGCAATGCTTTCGATAAGCGTGTAGCGCCTTTAATGTTCGTCATATGCAGTATTCCTGTAGCGCCATTTCTAATGCGATAAAGCCAAAAACCTCAGTAATACTTGTGCAATATAGGAAGTGTTTAACGCGAAGCAATTTAACGAGAGGAAGTCGCCATAACGTTGTTCAGTGAGGAGTGGATTGATCTTAAAAATAACGTAGTGCGCAGATCAGATCATCTCATCGCGCTAGTAATTAAGGGAGTCGAATTATACCGAAAACTATCTCTTCCGAAATGCGGCCGAAACTATAGTAGATATAGTGAAATCCTATAACTCTTCTTGACGTGTACCTCTTAATATTATTCCTACCTACCCACATCTGTTCTTAATTCGGTCGTTTAGGGGCCAATTCAAAATCAGTACTGAAAACATACCTTCATTACAAAAAAATATACAAATAGATAATAGTATTGTCATTTAACTATTGATTGGTTTATAAAAATTAAAATATCAAGTTGGCTTTATATAAATTTTACATCAATCAATAAAACTGAGATCTTGTGCTAAATACCGATACAGAAATCACTAACTAAGTTTTAAATATATTTACCTTATTGATAGGTTAATCCTGTAGGGCAATTGCTCTATTAATGATAAAAATTAAAATAAGGATTATTTATGAGACCATCTTTTACAATCAGTATGGTACTTGCGACGACAGTAGTTGGCTTTCAGTCTTATGCAAACAATATCGATACACCACACTCTCTTACTGACTCTATTGCTGTTGCAAAGAATGTCGCTGCACAAAAGCAATCACTAGCGTTACAAATAAGTGCTCGCTACATTGACATTGAGTCTTCTCTAAAAAAGCAAATCAGCGAAAAAAGTTTATCGACGCCATTAGACACACTGAACTCGGCTCAACCCTACTCTGCCTTTTCAAGCAAGATGCACAAAGCCGATCTTAGCTATCGTAAGATGAAAGGGATCGACGACTTCAGTGATTCTGTCTTAGAAATTAGGATGGCTGATGAAGCCATGGTTGAAGCCTGGAAAAATGGAGAAAGCCCACTGTTTGCTTACGAACCATCGGGCGATGATTCAAATTGGCAATACATCGAAGCTTACGATGTGTATGGGCAAGTTCATGAATTAGACGTGTACCAAATGCCCGATGTTCCGGTATTTGTGATCGACAGCAATGGTGCCGAAGAACTCAAGGCTGGGTTGATGACCATGCAAGCTGAAATGCAAAAACAAGGTACAGACACACAACTTAACTCAGGCAGCAACAGTGCTAGCAGCAAGCACAAAGAACCTCAAAAGCAGACGCTATTTAACAGTGATGCGCGCTCTTTAGCTGAATCGGAGCCTGAAGAGTTGAATACCACTCAGTTAACCAAGATTCGCTTAGCCATCGATAGAGAACCGTGGATCTCAGGCAAAGCGGAAATCTACGCTATCGTCACTGGAGTAGATTCAAGTCGTATAGCTCCACAAATCGACTTAATTGAGATGCCTTACTTAGACTACGACAAACAGACTTACTATCCGAGCCAAAGCATCATCTTCTGGCCTCGTTACCGCTGGGGAGCTGCAGACATGATCTTGATGGAACATGATGACGGTACCAACTATAAAGACCTAGCGAAGCTGCTGGTGCAAGCCGCTGAAGAGATTTTGAAAATGATTCCAGATCCAGAAGTACAGGGTTATACGATCATTCCTCAGATCACCAGTAAAATCATTGAGCTGATCCCAAACAATGTGTTGGTTAATGACGATGATTTTGTGGACGTCTACTACACCTTAATGCAAAACACCCCTTATGTTGACCGTCCTGGTGCAGGTGGTAATGCCGTAGCCTCTTTCACTCCTGTCACCATATTGCCGACAGAGTAACATGTAATTTTTCGCTCTGACCAAAGCGTATGGGCCTATGCCTATACGCTTTACATCTTGTAACTGAGAAATTATTAGGGCTAAAGAGAATAATCAAACACGATAATGTCATCCAACAACGGACGAAATACCTCTTTCAGGGCATCGTGTTCTGGATGTGGTAGATAGTTTTGTCGCCCAGCTTCATCTTCAAACGTCATTAAGACCGAATGACTATAACCTTGGTTCTTGTTTTCTGGACTATCATTTAGCCCCCACTCTACTGAAGTTACACCTTCGACCTTATTTGGCATTGCCTCAAACAGCGCCTTGAGCTTTTCTATCTCTGAAAGCTCCGCATGTTCTTTGAATTTTATCAGTAAAATATGACGTATCATCTGCTCTTCCTTTCCACGCTTAACTAACGCAACTCAATCTTTAACAGTGACCAAAATGCCACACGTCACACACCATGCCAAGGCTTGTTAGCTACTAGTCTGCCACTAGATGATACCATAACGAAAAATGCTGCACCCTAAGGCACAGCATTTTTCATGACAATGGTAGAACATTTAAAGTGGTAAGCACACTTTACACGTTAGTCACGACGACCTGTAAGCTTGATCGCTTGGTTTTGATCTACGTTCTTTTGGAATTGGATTCCGCCATTAGAAGCTTCGTTTCTTCCTTCAAGAACTAAGTCTGACTCTACACGTTCTGCCTTCACTTCTTGTCATATCGATAGTGCCGGTATGTGTACCGTTAGCAGCAAAAGCAGTGTTCATTGGAAGCGCCATCAAGCCAAGTGCAAATAACTTATTCATACATCACCTCGTTGTATTTCTAATTATCTGTTCGTCTAATATCTGTGTTGCTTTGTTGAGGTAACTTTAGCGACACAGTGATAATGACACGAGGAAAAGCAAGATTTACCAAATGGAAAATCAAGGGATTAGTGATCTTCTGACGTTGTCCTGTCTTAGAAGTTGTGCATTGCCACTATGACATTAGAGTCACATGATTTCTGGCGACTTAGCGCACAGAAATTGCTGCCTATAAAAGGAATGATTTGGAGAGCCTGTGGACATCAACCTCGATATTCAAAATATCCTCGTCATCAAGCGGATGTACGAGCTTCGTAATGTTGGACTGGTGGCAGAGTCGCTGGGAAAAACTTCTGGAGCAATCAGTAAGAACCTTTCAAAGTTGAAAATCCAACTTAACGACCCACTGTTTATTCAAACCAAACACGGCTTCGAACCCACGACCTTTGTTGAAAATAACATCAGCAACTTTGAACAGATATTGAGTAGCATCGAGGCCATCAAACACCAAGAATTCTCTCCGGATTCTTACAATGGTGACATCAAGATCTACGCGAACACCCTATTTTGGGAACGTTTTGGTTCGAAACTCTACTTTGCTCTAAGTAAAGCAGCGCCACACGCGAACTATTCATTCGTAAGGTGGGGAAGTAACGCTAGGAATCAACTGATTGACGGCGAAGAGGCGATAGCGGTTCATTACTTTGATGAAACCTTGTCGCAGTCGATTTCTCAAATGTAGTTCGAAAAAGAAAATTGGTGTTTTTTGTAAGAGAGGACCACCCAGCGAAAGACTTTGAATCGCTCGCCAACTATCCGACGGTTCTATTTAAAACACCTGGATGGAATGACAATAAGTACCCAATTCTGGAGCGTCTCAGAAACATTGGCTTTGAAATAAACCCTAGAGCAGATATCGATCACCCTGCGATGATTCACGATATCATGCTCAATTCAGACTATTTTGGAATTACGCTCAGTGGCAGATTCCCAGAAGGCTGCCGTAGTATGGAACTACCTGAAAAACTCACTTTCGATGTGAGCTATGTGATGAGCTGTCGTCGTTCACAAAAAGAGGCACCATTAAATCAGTGGCTATTCCAAAAACTATAAGCGACCCTAAAAAACAAACAAGCCTAGCCTCTACCTATTTCGTCTCAAACTTAACCAAAGGTACCATTTGCCTACTTCTCCCCAAAAAACAAAAGGCTCCAAAGGAGCCTTTAATTATGGTTCTGATGACTATTCGCTTATATTTTTATTTTAAAATGCTTCTTCGAGCGTTGGTTGACTCTTTTTTTCAGCTTGATTCTCATAGGTTTCCACCTCTTTCAAACGCGCAGTGAAATGCCTTAGTACTGGTGGTTCATAAACAAAATCGAGCCCTTTCACTTTGCTCGCGTTCTCTTTTACTTTTTCGAACGCTTCAATAATGAAGTCCATATGCGTTTGAGTGTAAGTCGCGCGTGGAATGGTTAGGCGCAATAGCTCAGCAGGACATGGATGCTGCTCACCTGTTGCTGGGTCTCGCCCTTGCAGCAATGAACCAATCTCAACGGCTCGAATTCCCGCTACTTTGTATAGCTCACACGCTAAAGCATGGGCTGGGAACTGACCCGCCGGAATGTGTGGAAGCAGTTTACCAGCATCAACAAACGCAGCATGGCCGCCCGCTTGTTGGCACACAACGCCAATCGCTTCTAAACCATCAACCAGGTATTGCACCTGACCGATGCGGTACTCCAACCAATCTTGGCGCATGCCGTCGTATAACCCAACCGCAAGGCGCTCCATAGCACCGCCCTCTAAGCCACCATAGGTTGGGAAGCCCTCTTGAACCACACACAAAGTCCGACACTCTGTGTACACATCCATGAATGAGTCGTCTTTAAAGCACAACAAACCGCCCATTTGCACCATTGCATCTTTCTTAGCTGACATCGCCAAACCATCTGCGTACTTATAAGATTCGCGAGTGATTTGTTCGATGGTCCAATCTTGATAACCCGGTTCACGCTGCTGAATAAAGTAAGCATTTTCAGCGTAGCGAGCCGAGTCCATGATGACGGGGATATCGTACTTGTGCGCGATTTCGTACACAGCTTTCAGGTTAGCGATAGACACAGGCTGTCCACCAGCCGAATTACAGGTAATGGTACTCACAATGTAAGGGACGTTTGCAGCCCCCGCTTCCAAGATCGCTTGTTCAAGCTTCTCGATATCGAAGTTACCTTTAAAATCAGCATTCACAGAGGTATCAAACGCTTCTTTGGTATAGACGTTTTTCGCCACGCAGCAGTTCACTTGAGTGTGGCCTTGTGTGGTATCGAAGAAGTAGTTCGACAAAGCGACCATTTTGCTGCGATCGAGCCCCTTTTCAATTTCACGCTTCTTAATCAGAACAGGGATGTAAATCTGCTCAGCGCCGCGACCTTGGTGAGTAGGAATAGTCAGCTCATAACCGAAGATATCTTTCACCGCGTTCGACAGTGCGTAGTAACTGCGACTGCCACTGTAGGCTTCATCACCCATCAACATCGCTGCTTGCATACGTTGTGTGATTGAGCCGGTACCGCTGTCTGTCAGCAAATCGATGAACACATCATCACTGTCGAGTAAAAATGGGTTCATTCCCGCTTCGACAATGGCTTGCTCACGGTAAGCGTAGGTGGTTCTTTTTACTGGCTCTACAACACGAATACGAAACGGTTCTGGTAGATGTTTGAAATTTTCCATAATAATACCTTTCAACAAATTCAGCTTAGGGAGAAGAAGCCAAATTCATTATTTTTAGATGTCACGAGTCATCACTATTAATTTTATTTTCACGAACTATCACACTCGTGATAATTACTATAAAAATTAATAGCTAGAAATAAATTATTAAATCAATAATGTATTGATTAGGATCCAATTAATAATGACAAAGAGCTAAATAACAACTGCATGAAACTAACAACTAATGTATTAGTGACCGCATTGCTTAGCGCATTAGTCAAAGACAAAACTAATCGGATTGGCAAAGCTCAAAGGCTCCGCTGGCGCGTGACGCCCAGAGGGTACTACTCTGAAGAAAGGTGGAAAGAGAGCTGATGATCTAAAGTATACCAAGCTAACAGGGTTAGCCATGTTGTTGATTGCCATTTCAGATACATGTTCACAATATATCCCTACGTTGAAATCAAGGTGATCCGAAATTTAAATATAGTGCAATTATTTTATAAATAAAGACGAATAAATCATAAATGTGATCAATATTTAGAATCATAATTTTATGTTTTATTGTCTGATATCACACTATCATGAATTCGACTTAATGCACTATTATACTAGTTCATTATTTTGAAAGTAATAATAAGTTCAAGGGACAAAAGTTCATAAATATAAAAGAAATGGTTTACCAAAGAGATATTTAGGCTTACGAATATCGCTTTGGTATTGTTGGTTATTTTTTCTTGGTGACTTGTTTTATCGCCATCTCAGCCAGCTTAGGGGTCGCGGCTTTCAAAGCACTCGGAGCAACCTTCTTGCCTGCTTTCATGGCTTTATTAAGCTGGCCTTTTACCGAAGTTCCTCTGTTGATAGCTTCGAGACGCTGACGATTTCTCTGCACGTTATTGGCATCTGCAATGTGCTCTATTAGCGTCTGTTTCAAAGCCTCTAAACCAAACTGTACCTTTTCAGGTGCAATCGCTAGTGGTAAAGCAATATCAGGCTTCAGAAGTGTTTGATTGTATTCAAGGGCCTGAGCAATGATCTTAGCTTTTGCCGAGGTTGGATTCTCCAAATCGTAAGGTGGCTGCCACTCTTCCGCAGGCTTTAACCGATCGACTTGGTTAACCACGGTGATCACAATTGGCTGCTTGCGCGAAATGTTCTTGGGATCATCATAAAACGCATCAAACTTATCTTTAAGCTGCTTGTCCAGTTCACGAGCAGACTGATTCGCTTTAAGTACCCATAACACCACATCAGCTTGAGTCATCTCTTTAAGCATCACAGCTTCGGTTTTGGCATCGCCATCCAACCCTTGAAGATCAACCACTCTCACATCGTTGTCATCTACAAATGCGTTGTAAACCGTAGAGCTGTCCGTTGATGGTAGAACATCCACCTCGGCAACCATTTCCTCTTTGAGAGCATTGATAATCGATGATTTACCAGAGCTCGTTTGCCCGACCAGTACAATCCTCACTGGTTCTAATTCACGAGCGAAACGCTTCTCGTCGACCTCTGAAACATCAGACGCTTTTAACGCTTCATCTTCAATACTGAAACGCCCACTGTATAAATCGATCGCAACGGCTGCCACTTCATCGAGCAAGGCTTGTTTCGCTGCATATTGCATGTCATCCACAACGCCCTTTGTCATAGAAGCTGTCGCTTGCTCACGACCTAAGTCAGAAATAACCTTCAATGGATTCAAATACAGGTTTTTAAGGTGATTCCCCCAAATCGCCGCTTTGAAGATCTTCTGCCCCAACTCACCATATTTATCATAGGCTTCGTAGCCCGCCTTGATGTAAGAAACCTTTAGGTATTCGATGCCCGGTATGTGCTCTTTTACCACCACTTTGTAACGACGGCTTACCTCTTCAAACAGCTTAAGTCCTTCTGGAATTGAAAAATCGAGCGACTTCTTACCAAATTTTTGGGCGACGAATTCCAGCACCTGCAAACCGGTTTGGTCTAGATTGCCCCACTCAATATGATCAACTAATTGTTGACGAACGTAATATTTCGATTCATTCCAAATCGACAGTTCAGCTTGAGACCATTCATTCGAGGCTTTGACCAACGCATCGTCGATGTTGTGATTCGATGACTCAGTTCTAGCTTCATCTGTTGTATTTTTTTCCGCATCACTATTGGTTGAATTGCGTGACGAACGGCTAGAGATGTATAACGGAATAGTGAACAGCAAGGTACTCACAGCAATAGCTATCGACAGTTCCAGTAGATAGCCATACTTGATTGCCAAGAACAGACCAAAGCCCATCATGATGATGCTCGGAAAGATCGCCGAAATCAGAGCGATGCCCCACCGCCCGCTCGACAACACAGCGAGCAATCTAAATAAGTTCTTAATTTTCTTCATAACCCGACGCTGCCTTACCTTTTTTCAGGGATTCTTTATAGATTTTTTGCATCTCTTGTTCAGAAACTTCTTCGCCTCTGTTCTTGTGATAAAAGTAGTAACATGCCGCTCGGCCAAGACCATAACTGGTACCAAAACTCATTGCTGCAGCAGCAACGGCGCCAACCGTTTGCCCATACACAGGTATCAACTTAACCAATTGCCGAGTGCCAAGCTTCACTCCATATTGCACCGCAAAGCTACTGCCTAAAGTACCAATAAGTTCACTAAAAACTCTCTTATTCCACTCAACCCCATATTGATTGGCCAAACTATGAAGCATTTTCGCTTGAATCGCAGGCACAGACACCAAGCCCACGCCTGGAACTAAATCGCTAGCCGCTGCACTTCCCGCATACCAAAGCACTTCATTTTCGACCTTGTCAAAGTTAGCTTCTTCTTGCGTAGCGTGTTCTTTGTCTTGCACCATCATCCCTATAACAGGGAGCATGTTGGTCAACCGTTCTAACAATAATTCGAGGTTATAGACATCATCATTGTCGCTCTCAAAATCAACCGCGACTGATTCAAAGCCTTTACCCCACACCTTCTCTACTTGTTGAGTGTTAAATTGAACTTGCCTTGCTCGATCTGTTTCACTGGAAAACAACACAGCGGTATGAACAAGCAACAAGTGTTTAATCTTCTTCTGTTTCTTAATCTGTTTTAGAGCAGTAAGCACGGTGGATTGTTCAGGTTCGTCGGCTTTCATCACCACCACTAACGCATTACCCGCTTGACCGATTTCTTTTAGGTCCTCGTCGGGTTCATAATCCGCTTCACCCAAACCACGAGTATCAAGAAAGCGCATCACAGGTTTGTCTTGAGGGAACGCATACGACATGGCTGTCATGGTACATGGTGCAAATCCGTTTCCGACTTCGACTGAGGAATCACCCGTGACCGCTTGAATAAACGATGATTTACCTGCACCCGTTTTGCCGAGCAGCCACAAGGTTGGCAAATGTTTACGTTGATATTCGTGTGCCTGAGTCAGGTCAGGATTCTTGCTCGGGTTAATGAAGTCTTTGACTTGTTCAAACATGATTAGGTTAACTCTCACTTGATGTTGAGGTTCGGGTTGGTGACAAGTTGCGATGACCTATATAATCTCGATATCGCATTCAACTTACATTTGTTCATCTACGACGATTTGCAATGCTTAGGCGTTTGTTTTTATGAGCTTATTTTAGTACATGCGCGTCTATTACGTATTGATATAGACTCCAACCTACTGCTACAGTTTGTGCGATAAATCAAAACCATCGAAAAAAAACTCAGAGAGCTCGAAAAGAAGTATGGAACAAATTTATTTAGCGGGTGGTTGCTTGTGGGGCGTACAAGAGTTCATTAAGTATGTGCCCGGCGTGATACGCACAGAAGCAGGTCGTGCTAATGGACGTTCTCAAATAAAGGATAACCAAAGCAAACCAAGTGAATACGATGGCTACGCAGAGTGTGTACAAATTGAATTTGATCCAAACCTCACCTCAGTAACCGCGCTAGTGGGCCACCTTTTTGAGATCATTGATCCTTACAGCGTCAATAAACAAGGTGTTGATGTAGGCGAAAAGTATCGCACTGGCGTGTACAGCACCGAAGCCAAACACTTAGCTGAAGCGGAGCGCTATATCGCATCACGTGAAGACGCCGAGCGCATCGCCGTAGAGGTGTTGCCATTGACCCATTATGTTGCCAGCGACGATACCCACCAGCATCATTTGAGTCACTTCCCTGAAGATCATCACTTATGCCACATCCCTTGGGATCTTCTGCATAAATACAAATCATAGTGCAAAGCTCAACCTTGCGGCCTGTCTTCATTCACCATCTGTCCGGAACCTCTTCGTAACTCCGTAGGTAAACAGAATCATTTTTAGACGGCCCCCTACGTCAAAATTCACTTCAAAAAGTTCCGTTCCCGTTGCCTTCAATAATGAAAACTTGAAACCCAGTAATAGCTACTGACAGTAGTTACGAGAAGTGAAATGCTGTTAACACATTGGTTACACTTTCCTCCCGTCCAATAAAAAGGTGTCATTATGAAGAAATACATCCCAATATTGATTGCTCTTAGTACGATGTCCTCAATGAGTTACGCAGCGACTCCACGTGAAGATGCTGTAGACTATTTACAGATGCGTAAAGGCGTGGCTTATCAAGTAAACCACTCAAAGCCCTTTACCGGTCAATTTGAAGAAAAGTTCGATAACGGTCAGATCGCTACTCAAGCCCAGTTTGCCGATGGTCTGGAGCTTGGGTTAGAAACCAATTGGTATCCAAATGGACAGATCGCTTCCAAAGTCAATTACGTCAAAGGTCAATTACAAGGTAAAGCAGAAACTTGGTATCCGAATGGGCAGAAAAAAGCCGAGCTAAACTACAAAGACAACGAACTTTCGGGCGTCGCAACTCGATGGTATCCAAATGGCGAAAAGAGCCTAACTGCAGAGTACAGTGAAGGGCTAAAAGATGGCTTGGTGACCGACTACTACACGAATGGCAATAAAGCGACAGAAGCAAAATTCGATGATGGCGAAATCGCCAACGGCAAATTGACCCGCTGGAACCTCAACGGGGATAAAGTAGAAGAAGTGACCTTTAAAGATCACCAGGTCACGTCTAAACAAGTTTGGATGCCTACACAAAGCTAATTCCTGTCATTGTTGAGAGGATATAACAACGCTCACCACGTTAGCGTATACAACCTAACCTGAAACCAACGAGCATTCGTTTACTAACTTTTGAATGCTCGTATTGCCTTCCTATTTAATACTTTCACGTTTTATCTACTAACGCCAAATATCAGAACTTCGCTCAAATTATAAAACGTGACTTACCATGCAAGACAGCGCACTCTCCTAGATGCCGTCACTGACCTACTCTTATAATTAAGTACTTTGTTTAATAATCAGGGGTTTGCTTAGCCTGAAGCAAACCCACCGCTATAGTGGGAACTAATTTATGACAACCTTGAATGCACAGTTAGCAAACCTGAAAGTAATCCCTGTAATCGCCATCAACCGCGCTGAAGATGCCATCCCTTTAGGCAAGGCACTAGTTGAAAACGGAATGCCATGTGCGGAGATCACGCTACGAACAGAATGTGCTATCGAAGCGATCTCTATCATGCGTAAAACGTATCCGGACATGTTGATCGGCGCGGGTACTGTACTGACTACAGAGCAAGTAGACGCATCTATTAATGCGGGTGTTGATTTCATCGTTAGCCCAGGTTTCAACCCTCGTACCGTGCAACACTGTATCGACAAGGGGGTTGCAATCGTGCCGGGAGTGAACAATCCAAGCCTTGTTGAACAAGCAATGGAAATGGGTCTCCGCACGCTGAAATTTTTCCCGGCTGAGCCTTCAGGTGGCACAGCAATGCTCAAAGCCTTAACGGCCGTGTATCCGGTTAAGTTCATGCCTACTGGCGGTGTTAGCTTGAAAAATGTAGACGCGTACCTTTCTATTCCTTCTGTATTAGCATGTGGCGGTACTTGGATGGTACCAACTAACCTTATCGACGAAGGTAAGTGGGACGAGCTTGGTAAACTAGTGCGAGATGCTGTGGATCACGTTAACGATTAGTCAGTTTTGGCCTTTATGTTAAGCCCTTCAGTTGTGGGGCTTTTTATTTAAATTTTAAATCAGTTTCTAAACTGGCAAAACAACACATTTACGGATGACTCATCACAAAAAACTCACTATTGCTTGCTTATATGGCACTTGCACTATCGGGAGCGGCGCAAGCCGACCAACTCGAAGACATTCAAAAATCAGGCACGCTACGTGTCGGTACTACGGGCGACTACAAGCCATTTTCTTACTTCGATGGGAAAAGCTACTCTGGCTATGACATCGACGTAGCACAGCACATTGCAGAGCAGTTAGGCGTAGAGTTACAGATCGTTCGTACCACATGGAAAGATCTCATTACAGATCTTGATAACGATAAATATGATATTGCGATGGGTGGTATCACGCGCAAAATGCAGCGCCAACTAAGTGCAGAGCAAACTCAAGGCTACATGACCTTTGGCAAGTGTTTCTTGGTCGCTAAAGGCAAGGCAGAACAGTACAACAGCATTGAGAAAGTAAACCTATCTTCGGTACGTGTTGGCGTAAACATCGGTGGCACTAACGAGATGTTTGCAGATGCCAACTTGCAGAACGCAAGCTTCACACGCTACGAGAACAACTTAGATGTGCCGCAAGCCGTTGCGGAAGGCAAAGTTGATGTGATGGTAACCGAAACCCCGGAAGGCCTATTCTACCAAGTGACCGACGAGCGCCTTGAAGCGGCTCGCTGTGAAACACCGTTTACCAACAGCCAGTTCGGTTATCTGATTCCTAAAGGTGAGCAACGTTTGCTGAACACTGTGAACTTCATTATGGATGAGATGAAACTGAAAGGCGTTGAAGAAGAGTTCCTGATTCACAACTCTCTTAAATAGTCTTCTAGTCTTCTGTTCTTCTGTTCTTCTAGATAAAAAAATAGGCCAGCATTGCTGGCCTATTTCGTTATTTTAATCCGCTCTTACCATCGGGCCTATCAGAGCGGAAAACTACCCATGAGTAATCACATTCTGCTGCACAAGTGCATCCAGGATATCTGAAGGCATGGTGCCGCTTAACGTCAACTGAGGCGCGAGGTCTTCAACTACAATCACTTGCTCTGTTGTACCTAAGCCATCAGGGTTGATGGTTAACTCAACATCATTCCCTTCTAACTTAGCATCAACATGCTGAAGCAATGTCGCCATATTCACATTCGCGTCTTTCAGTTCAGGTAATACCTCACGTAGATCAATCTGGTCACCCTCGGCTAAGTTGAAGTCAGTGATCGTATCTTCGACACCATCCTCAATGTTCAGCCAAACAAACGAGTCCATACCATCACCACCGGTCAAGATATCCGAACCGCCGCCACCAATGAGCGTATCGTTGCCATCACCGCCGATAAGGGTGTCATCACCTGCTCCGCCTTCAAGTCGGTCATTACCTGAGCCCGCCGTTAGATCTGTTGCATTAGCCCCAGCCAGCAACTGAACATCATCGGTCTCACCAGCCAAATTAATATCGACCGCATTCGACACAATGTTCACATTTAGGTCGATTGCCGCCGATGTGGCTGTATCGTTGTTATCTAACTCTTCAGAAACCGCCTCAACTTTAAGTGTGTAGCTACCTGGAGTTTGAGAAAGCCCAACCACTTGCAAACTTTCAATTGCATCAGCGGTCGCCATCCATACCCCACCACCGAGATCCGTTACGGAGCCAACGTCACTGGTGATTTGAGCGCCCTCAGGCACATCACTGATGTGCAGTGTTAGCTCTTCAGTAACGTCTGTTAGAGCTGCGATAATGCCAACCAAAGGAACACCACTATTACTCACCGACTGGCTCGCAGTGATGTTTCTTACGTAGTTAGACGCCGGATCAATCGTTAGGCTTGGCGCGTTCGCGACAGGCGTCACCGCAATGTTGTAAACAACAGGTGCAGTTTCAATGGCGATACCAGAAGGATTACCACTGTCTTTGGCAGTGACCTCTAAGCCGATGCTGTTGGTTGGAGCCAAGCTCGCATCAAGGTAAACTCCATTCGGACTGGTCGGTGTGTCAATCAAGGCATTCAGATCGCTCAGCGTCCCTACTAACGTCACCGAACCACTATTGTCACCATTAACGGTCACACTAGTACCAGCAGGTAGTGATACTGAAAGCGTTCCATAATCAACGGTCAGCGTTACTGTCATCAAGTCATTAGCAAAACTATCGACATAATCAGGGTCACTAACATTAATACCACTAAGCAGTTGTCCTGCGTCTTCATCAATCAACGTAGTGACACTGTCACCATTAACAACAGGAGTATCGTTCAAACCTTGTACCACGGCAGTGATTTCAGCGGTATCGGTTAGGAAGTCATTAACGCCATTCGTTGTCCCGTCATCCTCTACGGTATAAGTAAACTTAACATCACCGTTATATTCATCGGCTGCGGTAAACACCCAATATGGGCCCGTAATCGTAGCATCATCAGCACCACCCACGTTTTCGAAGCGTTGCAGTGTGCCCTGGCCTTGATCGAGCACCAAACTGGTCACAGCAATGGCATCATTGTCTGGGTCCGTGGTCGCCGCTATCAAGTCCTCTTCTTTGATGATCAATAGACCTTCTTCAAGCATGGTGCCTAGGTCAATATCCGCCGCGACAGGCTGATCATTCACTTCGGTGACTTCAAGGCTAATTTCAGCACTGTCAGTTAGGAAGTCATCCACGCCATTGGTTGTACCATCATCGATAATGGAGTAATTGAATTTAACATCGCCGTTGAAATCATTGTCTGCGATAAATAGCCAGAATGGACCGGTAATCGCTGCGTTATCAGCGCCACCAGCATTTTCAAAACGCGTTAACTGACCTTGTCCCTGAGTCAGGGTGACACCTGTTACCGTGAGGTTGTGGTTTTCAGGGTCAGAGCTTGCTGCAATCAAATCACCTTCAACAATGACTATCTGGCCATCTTCAGCAATCGAGCCTAAATCAACGTCTGTCGCGATAGGCGCGTCGTTTACTTCCATCACCTTAATCGTGAAAGTCGTCTGGTTAGTCTGTGCAGTGTTCGAATCCGCTGGGTCAATAAGACCATTGTTACCGCCGTCATCGAGTGTTGCATTGATTGTCACCACCCCACTCTGGTTGAGGTAGTTCTGGTCTGGATCCGGCTTGAAGGTCACCGCACCATTGGTCAATGCCGTATTAATGTCAGCTTCTTTACCCGTGATGACCAGCGAACCGTCAGGTTGCAAGACAAATGTTACATCTGGAGAGCTTGTAAACTCAAAGACGCCCTGTGCTCCTGGCAGTGTTTGGTCAATCTCCAACGTCAGCGTATACGGTGCATCTGGGTTGTCAAAACTTGCGTCTACGTCGTAGATGCTGAAGTTATTAATCGCCACACCAGCTGAGTCTTCTTGCGTTTCAATGTTGGTAACGTTGACGAACGTTGGTTGATCGTTGATAGGATCAATCACTAAATCAACATCGAAGCTGGTTGGAGTACCCAGGTATTCAGTGTTGTCTGCATCTGTATCCACAGAACGAACCGTGATTTGCAGTGGACCTGTAATACCCAACGCATTACCTGTTTCGCTATTGTGTTGACCAGAATTAAATACGATCTTATCAAGCGACTGAGCAGGCACATCCAGCGTCCAAATCTGTGTCACCGGATCGTAACTAGCCAAAGTCGTGCCGTCTGGATAGTAGATAGAGGCATCTTGAGGTACACCAGCCACCTCTACACGAAGTGTCTCTGGCGCATTTTCAGTATACGTGCCGCTGCCTGTTGCAGACAGCTCTTTATCTAAAATAGTCGCGTTGATTTCGATATCAATGTTTTGGCCTTCATTGCCAGTAACAGAGTCCGTTGGGTTGGTATCAACATCATCACCCACTGGCACCACATGCAGCTTAAAACTTGGCAGATTCGATGCTGCAGTTGGCACGCCTAACAAGGATTCTTGAGTAAAGACAGCAACGCCAAATTCCGCCGTACCACTAAAGTTTTTAGGCGGTAAGATCGAAATCTCACTCAAATCAAATGACAACCCTGATGCTTGAGGAAGCTGAACACTCCACTCACCACCACCATTATTCTTCACTGTATATGCGGAACCCGGATCTGCACTCATTAAGAAGCCATCTGGCACACCAGTGAACTTAATCGAAACGAACTGCTCTGAGCCGTCTAGGTCAGTGAGCGCAATGGAGACAGGTCCTGTTCCCGATAGAGAAATAGCTTGATCTTCATTGCCCGTAATCTCAATGACATCAGGATCACTACCGGGCCCTGTTACAAGCACATCATCAACCACAGGGACAACTTCAAAGCTAACACTGGTATTGAACGTATCAGTATCGGTTGCCGTTCCGGCTGGAGACGAGGCGTCATTGTAGGTAGCAGTATCGGTTATTGTTCCGCTGACATTCACTTGTACTTGGTTGATGTCGTTACCCGTTGGGTAATTCGGAGCAGGACGGAACAATACATTGTCCAAAGCACCGGCATTAATTTCCGCTTCATTGAAGGTCACGGACGTGCCAAGCGATACACCCGCACTTGTGTAAAACGCACCGACGCTTGTGTCATCCAAAGTCAGCGTAATAGATGTGAATTTTTCGTCACCACCCTCAACCCCACTGACTTGGTCAGTAATGGTCGTGCTGAAATCAAGCTGAATGTAAGTATCTTCGTAACCCACCGGATCTTGTCCCGGTTGACCATCAGTATCAACAGGATTAAACGAGTCATCGAGCGAACCAACAACCGTTACATCAATGTCCGGGTTACCTTCAACGTCAGGAGCGACTTTAATCACGACATCGGTCACCAAGGTTTTCTCATCACCAGACAGTGTATCTTTGGTGACTATTGTGATTGGTAACCTAAAGTCGCCAGAATAGTCAGCAGGCAGATTAAGTAGCAGGCCAGAGAAATCCGTTGGAACACCCTGATCGACCGTTGTTTCAAATACATACTTCCCGTTTACGAAGTCAACATCACTGCCTCCCCCTAAACTGATTGGGAAAGTTATTCCTGGGGGAATGGTCACAGAGTCATCAATAGTGATAGTTACTTGGTCTGTTGAAGCGTCTTCACCGGAGAATGTGATCAGACTATTTAGTGCCGTTCCCAAGTCTAACTGTGTGTCTTCTACAGCATCGACAACGCTATCTGGTGTCATCGTAATATCTGCAGCCACCTCGCTCCCGCCAACAAGCACTTCTGGAAATGACAAATTCACTTCACCTTCCCTTTGAACCGCAACTGATGACTCAGTTTCAGTGCCATCACCTCGGTCAATCACGGTACTATAGATGGTCATCTTGATGTCATTGAAAACGCCTGGAACTCCAGAAACTGGCGGAAACGTAAGGCCGTTTGGTGCACTAATACTAAACAGGTCTTCATTGGTTACCACCCAACGACCATTACCTTCATAAGCGGCACCCATTACAAGCAGCTGATTGAGGACAGCATCTGATAGCGCTGAGTCGTCCACATTAGTCAGTTGAATCACTAGCTGGTCAACCTCTTCGATAGCAGACGAAGCATCAGTTTCTTGGTATCGAATAACAAACTCACCCGTAACCGATGTATTATCACTGTTGGTTGTGAATTTGAGAACACCCGTTATAGCATCCGCGACCACTGTACCCAAGTCTGTAAGACCTGCGACCTCATCTACAACCAGCTTGTTGTTAGCATCTTCAGGCTCAACCACAGGTCGCACACGAACATCAATCGAACCTGTGATTGTCGCTGTTGCAATACCCTGACCTGGGTCAGTTACGTCAACATATTCATGATCGCGTTCTTCAATCATGACAACCGTATTCAGCGTAAAATCGGTGCTCGAGTCTTGTTCCGGTATTATCTGAATAAAATTATTGTTCAGTGCTATCTGAGTGAACGCTTCTGGAGTCTGCCCAGCCTTAGGTGTGATGGTTAGCGTTCCGGCCACGGCATCGTAGTTCCAAATCACATCACCGTTTACAACCACACTGGCAACACCACTTGGAATGCCACTGATGACGATTGAAGTGAAGTGCTCATCATCGTCAATGTAATCAGTGCCCTCTGGGTGCCAATCAATGTTGATCGCCGTATCTTCGTCCCCACGAGTTACCGTATTGTAGGTTGCTGAGGTATCAATCCTAGGCTCTACAAGTATACGAATTTCCTTATCAAAAGAGAGTGTATGGCCATCATTCTCAGTCACGACCACTTTACCCAAAATACTAATGTTCTCCGTAGATGAGTCAACTGGCCTTATACGGATACCTGAAGTTACCCCAGCTTCCGTTATATTGGCTTCGTAAATAGGTTTAGATAAATCCGGACTTCCATTTGGACTAGTTGCATAACCGACAAAATTTAGATCAATCGTTGCTCCATCACCATCTTCAAGAACGACCCCCTCAGGAATGCCTGAAAGAATAACCGTTACAGACTCTGAGCCATCGTCAGGTAACGGTGTAGTGCCGCTATCTGGTCTTCTCTCACCTGACAATACGGTGAAATCAAGCTCAGCGAAGCTGTCACCATTTTGACTCTCTTGAATCGTAGTTTGGACACCGAATATCGAACTATCAGTAATTTCCGTCCATGCAGTACCGTTTGTACCACCGTAAGGGCTGTCCGCTACCCCTTTAACCTCAACGTTTACCGTTTTAGTTCCTAATATTTCTTCATCGACCTGAGGCCCAGAAGAAAGGTTCGCGGTATCTTTGACAACACCAGTAACCTCAAACGTAAAGTCGACATTGCTGTGTTTAGCCGGAACGATCTCTACATTGGCTAAGTCGGAATACGCCACTTCCTGATAATCGACACCGTTGATGGTGATTGTGGGAACCAGAGTAGTGGTTCCAAGGAAATAAAGCACCGCACCTTCGGTTATATTGCTGATTCGAACAAACAACTCTTCGGAGCCATCAGTGTCCACCGAGCCATTCATGGTGATCACTTCATCCAAGGTGAAGGCATCTTTGTTCGCCAGAGGACCGAGGTAGTCTGGATCATCAATATTGTCTTCATTAATACGAATTCGGTTAACGCTGAACGAGCCAGGGTCCGCATCGGCAGTCACATCAATGATAATGTTTTGCTCTACAGAGCGAGCCGTTGTCTTATCATTTGCCCCGCCGTTAGCCGAATCATCGTATGGGTTGAGCGTCTCCTCAGTAATTGCGGTTGCTTTGAACTCAATTTGTCCAGAGAAGTTGTCGATTGGATTAACCACGGTGCTATTGATATCTGCGGCAGCAATCGTGTAGACACCATTGACTGGCGTTAACACATTGCCATTTTGATCCAACAGCTCAAACTTCCCATCACCTTGAACTGCTTCTAGCTCATAGGTAATCGTCTCAGTATTACTGTTATCTTGCGACTCTGCATTCAGTTGAAGTGTCACATTGTCTTCATCTTCATTCACTTGATATTGATACGTACTATTCGCATCATCCCAAGTAGCAATATCCGCTACCGCTTCAATCTCAATTCTGAAATTTGAATTTACTGTATGGTCAAGCGTGCCGTTGTTATCAATTTCAAGCTCGTAGTTGATTCGCACACCATTGTCATTTGAACCGTAGTTTTGGTCTGGAACAAAGAACAAGTTATCGATTGTCGCGATGATGTCTAATGGCTGGTTCGTGCTTGGAGCAAAGCTCTGCTGCATTTGAGGCGGACCAAACAAGATATCACCGTTTGGTTCAGCGACTAACTTGTGATATTCCACGCCATCAAAGTAATAGAACGTCCCTCTGTGATTACCACTTTGAATCGTCAGTTGGCCGATAGACTCGTTATTATCTTGGTCCTTCAGGTTAACCTGCAGCGCAATTTGTGCTGGAGCATCAGGCAAGCCGCTTTGGTTATCTTGAATATTCTCGAGGCTTGGAGCATCACCCGTTGCGTAAGGGATTGTCGAGTCTCTCCCCGCCTCCTCAAACGTAGTTACCTTAAGCGATACTGCTGATGACTCTTCATCGGTGATCGTGATGTTCAAAGGCATTGATGAAGTATCCAAATCACCGTCTGTCGCAATCACATTGATCGAGAAGTCGATGGTGTCTCCATCATGATCGAGATAGTTTGTCGCTCTGAACTCCACTTCACCATTTGAATTAATACGTAATCTACCAAGCTCACGAGTATCGATACCGCCACTACCATCATCGGTTTGTTCATACACTCGTACTTGCTGGACACCACTGTTTAAGTCAAAGCTGCTACTGTATGGCCCATTATTTCCTGTTCGGAACACGATGTCTGCGCCATTGCTGGTAATACCCTCTATGCGAGTCAGCGCTGCATCATCCGCACCCACATCCGTCGCATTGGCAAACATGTTAACTTTGGAGTTGCCATAACCTTGGCCCTCAATTCGCGTGATCGATTGAGTAGTCACCAATGGCACATCATCGGTTACCGTAATAGTCAGATCGATCGCGTTCGATTTGTCTTGGTCAAAATCTTCAGCCACGACAGAGAAATCAAGCTCGATGGTGTTTTCATTCGCGCCATCAGGGTGCTTAAGCGGTTTCAACAGCTCAAATTGATAACTGTTGTTTGAGGTATCGAAAATGATTTCAAACACAGGTTGATTGCTGGTTACCGTCTGAGCAACATAAGTGAAGGTTGTGCCATTTTGTGAAACAGGCAGCCACTCTAGGCTTTCGCCATCAGAGGTTAAGCCTGCGATAACTAAGTTTTCATCGACCAGTTCATACTTAACAACGCCATCAGCACCTTGGTCGACTGTAAATAGACCATTGATAATGGTGTCTTCAGATTGATCCGAGCCAATCCCAGCAAGATCATCTTCATCAACCACCGTCTCACCCGTTGGCGCACTCATTACGGGCACGTCATCGAGTACTTCGATTGGCAATACATACTGATTAGAATCGTCACCATCGCCATCAACGGCCACCACATCAAATGGAATCGTCAAGGTATTGGAATTCGGGCTTGTTGGGTGGTTTAGTGGACCTAGCAACGTAAACGTATAAGAGCCGTCATTCGCGAGCGCGAGCGTGAAGATAGGAGTCCCGCTTGTCGTAGTACCTTGATAGGTCGTTGTGTTCGCAGCCCCAGTGACTTCTGTAATAGAAATCGCTTCAGTTCCAGAGGTCAATGTCGCTTCAAGAGCAGAGATATTACGCAGTTCGTAAACCTCAACTTGGTCAGCACCTTCTGTGGTAACAAATGCACCTGTTGCTTGAGAAACCACGGATCCAAGATCATCTTCATCAACCACAAATGTACTGGTCACTGTCGTATCGTTAATGACAGGTACATCATCGGTGACAGTAACGGTCAAAGGTTTCATCACAGAATCGGTATTGTCTTGGTCGACCGCGATCACTGGCAGGGTGAATACTTGATCGTTATTGCCTTGTACAGGCAGGTGGTCGAGCTCTTCCAATAAAGTGAACGTGTATTCGCCAAGCACCACAGTACTAAAAGTGATGGTAAAGATATCCGTTTGAACACCCCCACTTTCAACGAAACCACTATAGGTTCCGCTGTTGGCTGGATCTTCTTTAAGCTGAACCACTAAGCCATCCGATTTCAATTCACCAGACGTGTTGAACTGAGTGGTATCAATACGGAAATGACTCACATCATCACTGCCTGCTGTGAAAGTAATGGTTTCAGTTTGGCTCACAGGTAAGCTCGGAGATGAGCCATCCACGAGGTTCGCTTCTTCCAATGCCACCGTTGGAACCGTATCAATTACCGGTGGAGCACCATCTGAAATCGTCAGTGTCACTGTCGAAGTAACAATATCACCGTCTTTATCTTCTGATGTGAAGGTAATCGTCTTAACGATGTCGCCACCAGAATGATTCAGATTTCGATTAGGCTCAAAGCGCACATCGCCTTCAAGCGTGATAAACAACGAACCTTCTGTAAATACGAACTCTTGCTCACCAGTATTGGTTTGCACTAGAGATTCTTCAGGCTGACTACCATAAGTAAATTTGGTTATGGTGGCGCCATCAGCACTTTGTGCAGGCATCACATCAAATGTCGTTGTGGTAGGCGTGCCCGTGCTTGGCTCAGTGATGCTAAGAGCACCAGATTGCATCAACTGAACGTCATCACTGATGGTAACAGAAAGCGGTTTAGACGGTGAAATATCGCCATCGGTATCTTGCGCATATACCGACAAGTCAAAGCTGAGGTCGTTGTTTCCTAATCCGTCAACATGGTCCAAACGCTCTAACAAAGTAAACGTGTATTCACTCGGGTTAGTGTTATCAAATTCTAAGGTGAAGATAACTTTCTCAGCGCCCGAGCCATCCGTTGTGAATGCTATGTAATCACCTGAACCAGCAGGCTCTTCACGCAAGCTCAATTCAAGACCATCAGACTTCAATACACCACTGGTATTAAACAGCCCTACTTCGACGACAATCTTCTCGATGTCATCACTGCTCGCGAGTGAAGTAATGGTTTGAGTCACGCTGACTGGGCTGCCACTCGGTGTTGAACCATCAGCCAGTAAGCTTTCAGACAAGCTAACACTCGGCACGACATTTAACGTTGGTCCATCACCATCAACGATAGTGAGTGTGACCGTTGAAGAGGAAATATCCTTATCAAAATCAGATGAAGTAAACTCAATCAGCTTAACAATGTCGCCCGCTGAGTGGTCAAGATTACGATTTGGTTCAAACCTTACATCGCCATCCAAAGTGACAAACAGCGAACCTTCAGTGAAAACAAATTCCTGCTCACCGCTGATGTTTTGATTTAAGGTAATCGCAGACCCACCGTCATAAGTGAACTGTGTAATGGTCGCCCCATCAGCACTTTGCGTAGGTAAAACATCAACCGTCGAGGTAGTTGGTGTGCCAGTATTTGGCTCTGTGATGGTTAACGTGCCACCTTGCATCTGTTGAAGGTCATCTTGAATGGTGACAACAACATCACGCTTAACTGAGTCATCACCATCAGTATCAACCGCATAAACAGGTAAGTTGAAGTTAAGGTTGTTATTAAGTGCACCATCAAGGTGGTCGAGTGCCTCAATCAGCGTGAAGGTGAACTGACCTTTGTTAACACTATCAAAATCAATGGTGAATACATTAGTTACGTTACCAGCCCCGTCATCAGTAAAGCCGATGTAGTCGCCAGGTGAAGCAGGATCTTCTTTTAGCTGAACAACAAGACCGTTTGATTTCAGCACATCACCTGGGTTGAATTCGTTGGTCGCGATTCTGAAGTGGCTTAAGTCATCGCTGCCCACAGTGTAGGTAATGGTTTGTGTTGAACTCACCGCAGAACCACTCGGCGTTGAGCCATCTGCTAGGTTCACTTCCGATAAGTTCACGCTAGGAACAACATCGATGACCGGATCAATCCCATCTTGGATCGTCAATGTGACATCCGCGGTATCAGTATCGTTATCAAAGTCGCTGGTCGTTACCACAATCGTTCTAACAATATCACCCGCTGAATGATCCAGATTTCGATTTGACTCAAAACGAACTTCGCCTTCAATCGTGATGTACAGTAAACCATCGGTTACGGTAAACACCTGCTCTGTCGTTACATTCGGATCCAAGGTGACAGCAGTACCACCATCGTAAATAAATTGGGTGACCTTTGCACCATCAGCACTTTGAGTCGGCATAACATCAATGGTTGGCGTAGTTGGTGTGCCCGCCACGAGATCAGCCAGTGAAGGCTCAACAATATTCAATGACCCGTCTTGTACACCTTGTACATCATCGGTAATAGTCACTGTCATTGGTGACATCGCAGACTCATCACCATCGGTATCCACCGCTATCACAGGTACATCGAAGTTTAAGGTGTTGTTCTGCAAGCCATCCGCATGATCCAACGCTTCAAGCAACGTAAACGTGTATTGCCCTAAATTGGTGGTTGAGAAGCTGATCGTGAAAACGTTGGTTTCTACGTTAGCACCGTCTTTCACAAAGCCAATGTAGTTACCAGAGTTCGCTGGCTGCTCTTTAATCTCAACCTCTAAGCCATTCGACTTCAAAGTCCCCGAAGTATTGAACTGAGCAGGGTCAATTCTGAAATAACTAACATCATCACTGCCTTCGGTATAGGTAATCACTTGAGTCATCGATACTGGATTGCCCGTTGGCGCAGAGCCATCAGCCAGATCGACTTCAGAAAGACTCACGCCAGGGATGACGTTGATGATTGGTAGATCGCCATCGGTAATAGTTAGCGTGACTGTCGAAGTCACCACATCACTATCAGAGTCACTTGAACTGACGACTATCGACTTAACGATGTCCCCGCCCGAGTGATTAAGATCGCGGTTTGGTTCAAAGCGTACATCGCCTTGCAGCGTGATATAAAGTGAGCCTTCAGCAACCACAAACTTTTGCTCACCCGCATCAATCTGGTCAAGCGTAAACACTGTGCCATCGTAATTGATTTGGGTAATAGTTGTGCCATCACCCCCTTCTTGATCAAGAACATTGACGGTCGTTGTTGTCGGCGTACCCGCGGCTAAGTCAGCCACTGTTGGCTCTTCAATGCTGAGAGCACCATCCACCATGACTTGAATATCATCGGTAATCGTTACAGCCAGAGGCGACATCAGAGAGTCATCGCCATCACTATCGACCGCGTACACAGGCAAGTTGAACGTTAAGTCGTTATTCCCTTGAATCGGTGTATGGTCAATCGCTTCTAAAAGCGTAAAGGTGTATTCACCTAAAGTCGTACTGCTAAATGCAAGTGTGAAGACTGTGGTTTCTACATTTGAAATATCCGTAGTGAAGCCGATGTAGTTACCCGAGCCAGCAGGCTCTTCTCGAATCTCAATCACTAAGCCATCAGACTTCAGAGTACCGCCAGTATTAAACTCACTCGGCTCTAAGCGAAATTTTACAACATCATCACTTTGGTTAGTAAAAGTGATGGTTTCTGTTTGGCTAACCGCACTACCACTTGGTGATGAGCCATCAGCCAGATCCGCTTCTTCAAGAGCAACACTCGGCACCGCATCGATAGTCGGGTTATCGCCATCGGTTATGGTCAAAGTAACGGTTGCAGTGACCGGATCGTTATCAAAGTCATTGGATGTCACGATTATCGACTTAACAATGTCTTCGCTCGCGGAATGGTCTAAGTTACGGTTGGGCTCAAAGCGCATCTCACCTTGAAGGGTGATGTACAACTCACCTTCTGTGAAACTGAATTGCTGTTCGCCTGCGATACTCTGATCCAACGTTTTAACGATGCCACCAAAAGAAAACTCAGTAACCGTCGCACCATCAGCACTTTGGTTTGGCATTACATCAATGGTATTAGTTGTTACCGTGCCATCAGCCAGATTTGGCTCAACGATATCTAGCGTGCCATCTTGCATGATTTGGATATCATCACCGATGGTTACATTCAGTTGAGACACTAAAGAATCATCGCCATCGCTGTCTACCGCATAAACTGGAAGATCAAAGCTCAGATCATTGTTCGCTAGGCCATCTGCATGGTCTAACGCTTCCAATAAAGTAAAGGTGTATTCACCGAGAGTCGTGGTCGAGAAGCTAACCGTGAATACTGGGATTTCAGTATTTGAGCCATCAGTAATAAAGCCGATATAAGTACCCGGATTCGCTGAATCTTCTTTTATCTCGACCGCAAAACCATTCGATTTCAGTGCACCACCAACATTGAACTCGGTAGGTTCAATACAGAAATGGGTCACATCATCACTTTGATTAGTAAAAGTGATCGTCTCAGTTTGACTTACAGCACCGCCACTTGGTGCTGAGCCATCAGCAAGGTTGGTTTCAGAAAGAGTAACGCTTGGCACCGTATTAATGGTCGGGATATCACCATCGGTAATCGTCAGGATGACTGTCGAGGTCACGGTGTCCTTATCGAAATCGCTTGAGGTGACCTCGATCTGTTTCACGATATCTCCACCAGTATGGTCGAGATTACGGTTCGGCTCGAAGCGAACATCACCTTGGATAGTGATATACAGTGAACCTTCAGCAACTACGAACTTCTGCTCGCCAGTATTATTCTGGTCAAGCGTTAATACAACCCCGCCATCATAAGTAAATTGCGTGATGGTCGCGCCGTCTGCCCCTTCTTGATCAAATACATTAACGGTAGTTGTCGTGGGCGTGCCCGCAGCCAAATCGGCAACTGTTGGCTCGACAATATTTAGAGATCCATCTTGCATGATTTGAACATCATCACCGATGGTCACATTCAACTGTGACACCAATGAATCATCGCCGTCGGTGTCTACCGCATAAACAGGAAGATCAAAGCTAAGATCGTTGTTCGCTAAACCATCCACATGGTCTAACGCTTCTAATAATGTGAAAGTGTATTGGCCGAGGGTAGTACTAGAGAAACTGATCGTGAACACGTTGGTTTCGACGTTCGACCCATCAGTCACAAAACCGATGTAACCACCTGGTGTGCTTGGGTCTGCTTTTAGCTCAACCACCAGCCCATTTGATTTGAGCGCTCCACCTACATTGAATTCTGTCGGTTCAATACGGAAACTCGCGACATCATCACTTTGATTAGTGAAGGTAATCGTCTCTGTTTGACTTACTGCAGAACCGCTTGGCGTAGAACCATCACTCAAATTAGTTTCAGATAAAGTAACACTCGGTACATTATCGATCGTAGGAATATCACCATCAGTAATAGTCAACGTGATTGTAGAAGTAACAACATCACTATCTGAGTCGGTTGAAGTCACTACTATCGACTTAACGATGTCTCCACTTGTGTGGTCGAGGTTACGATTTGGTTCAAAGCGCACATCACCTTGCAGCGTGACATAAAGCGAACCTTCAGCAACCACAAACTTCTGCTCTCCCGTATTGTTCTGGTCAAGCGTAAACACCGTGCCGTTGTCATAATTGATTTGGGTGATGGTCGTGCCGTCAGCCCCTTCTTGATCAAGAACATTCACAGTCGTAGTTGTCGGCGCACCCGCAGCTAAATCAGCGACAGTCGGCTCTTCAATCGTAAACGCGCCATCTACCATGACTTGGATATCATCGGTAATCGTCACAGCAAGTGGCGACATGAGAGAATCATCGCCATCACTATCGACAGCGTACACAGGCAAGTTGAATGTTAGGTCGTTATTACCTTGAATTGGTGTGTGATCAATCGCTTCTATAAGCGTGAAGGTGTATTCACCTAAAGTCGTGCTGCTGAATGCAAGTGTGAAGACAGTAGTCTCGACATTTGAAGTGTCTGTGGTGAAGCCTATGTAGTTACCCGAACCCGCAGGCTCTTCTCGAATCTCAATCACCAAGCCATCAGACTTAAGAGTACCGCCAATGTTAAACTCACTCGGCTCCAAACGGAACTTTTCAACATCATCACTTTGGTTGGTAAAAGTGATGGTTTCTGTTTGGCTAAACGCACTACCACTTGGTGATGAGCCATCAGCGAGATCTGCTTCTTTCAGTGATACGCTCGGTATCGCATCGATAGTTGGGTTATCACCGTCGGTGATAGTCAGAGTAACCGTTGATGTTACTGGGTCTTTATCGAAATCACTTGAGGTAACCTCTATCAACTTCACGATGTCTTCACTCAAGGAGTGGTCTAGGTTGCGGTTTGGTTCAAATCGCACCTCACCTTGCAGCGTGATAAATAACTCACCCTCTGTGAAGCTGAATTGCTGCTCACCCGTGTCATTTTGGTCAAGCGTTCGAAGTTGACCGTCATAGGTGAACTGAGTAATCGTCGCGCCATCAGCACTTTGGTTTGGCATCACATCAATAGTGTTGGTGGTCACCGTACCGTCAGCAAGATTAGGCTCGACGATATCTAATGTGCCATCTTGCATGATTTGAACATCATCACCGATAATCACATTCAGTTGAGACACAACAGAATCATCGCCATCGTTGTCTACCGCATATACTGGAAGATCAAAGTTCAGATCATTGTTCGCTAGGCCATCCACATGGTCTAGCGCTTCAAGTAAAGTAAAGGTGTATTCACCTAACGTAGAAGCAGAGAAGCCAATGGTGAACACAGGGATTTCAGAGCCCGAACCGTTAGTAATAAAACCGATATAAGTACCCGGATTAGAAGAATCTTCTTTTATCTCGACTGCAAGCCCTTGGGACGTCAGTGCCCCACCGACATTGAACTCAGTAGGCTCAATGCGGAAATTCGCCACATCATCACTACCAGCAGTAAAGGTGATCGTATCGGTTGCGCTTACTGCACTTCCACTTGGTGAAGAGCCATCAGCAAGATTGGTTTCAGATAAAGTAACAGGTGGAATCAGATTGATTGCCGGGTTTTGACCATCGGTAATACTTAACTCAAGCGTTGATGTATCAGTGTCGCCATCACCGTCTTCGGCTAAAAATGAAAACTGTTTGATGATAGTTTCGCTACTTGAATGATCGATATCACGAGCAACTTCAAAACTGAAATCACCGTTTAACGAGATAGTGACCACACCCTCTGTAAAACTGAAGGTTTGAGTCGCATCAGGTAGTAAGCTTTGATCTAATGAATAATCAACGCCGTCGTAGTTGAATGATTGAATAGTCGAACCATCCGCACCTTCGAAATTAAACAGGTTATATGAGACAACGGTATCGCCCGCCAAAGTCGGCTCAATGACCGACTCAACTTTATCAACAATATCAACGACATCATCTTTAACATTGATGAGAATTTCAGCGGCTTCTGGTGTGTTCGAACCGCCAGATAGTGCTGAACGGTCTCCATCCGCGTCAACGGCATAAATAGGCAGAGCAAAGGTTAACTGTGCATCTTCAGCGCCTTGATGTAACAGTTCTTCATAGAGGTTAAATTCATAGCTACCCAAGGATGGGCTATCAATTTTCACATCAAAGACCGTAATTCTAGAGCCATTGACTTCAACATAGCCTTCGTAAGTTCTTACACCGTTAGTTTCATCAATAAGCTCAAGCAATACGGCTTCGCCATTAGACGTTAAAGAACCACCAGTATTAAACTCCGTAGGTTCAAGCTCGTAATGATCGATGATGTCGCTTTCAAAAATATCGGCAGTGATGCTTCCGCTACCCGCTACGGGCGCGGTTCCCTCTTGAGATCCACCAACAATACCAGCTTCATCAACATCAATACTGTCAACATTGGTCACAACCGGGCTATCGCCATCAGTAATCTCAATGTTAATGGTATTAGTTACAACATCTTGGTCAAAGTCCGTAACCGTGATCGGCAGCGAAAAAGAGAGTGAGTCAGTGCCGATCTGTTCGATCGGATTAAACTGCTCAAATTTATAAGTGCCATCGGTATCAAGTGAGATAGTGAGGACCACCTCGCCACGACCTTGGATTGCCAGAGTGATCGTCGTGCCATCATCAGAAAGTCTGGCCAGCGTGTTCTGATTATCACTGAGTACGCCATCAAACTGTTCTAATGCACTTGCATCGAAGACTGCTGATTGAAGGTTATCACTACCAATATTTGAAAACGTGCCTTCAATTGCAGCACTGCTTGTTTCAACGTTACTGATATTCACACTTTCAGCAGACGGATCTACCCCGTCAAAGACGGTCACTTGCGCATTGATCGGTGTGACAAGCTCATTACCTGCGGTGTCTTGACCTTGTATGTCGAAGGCGATGTTGATTTGGTCGCCCGTAAAGGAAACCTGACCGCCACCAATTGACGGGACATGATCTATCGGTTGGGAAACAGTTGTGGTCAGCGATAATTCAACGTCATTTCCGACACTTACGGCATCAATATCGATGCGCAGTACCTCATCTGTGCCTTGAACACCGATAATCGAATTGGAGGCTGAGTCATACGTAAAGCTAACCGGCTGGCCACTAGAGGTAATGTCGCTGTTGAGTTCACTAAGGAGCGAAGCGAGAGAGAGTGTTTCTGGAGCAAACGAATCTGGGTCAAGCGCTAAACTACCCGCAACAACGGTATCTGTAACTGTCACCGATTGAGGGTAAGTATTGCCGGAAATGGAACCTTCAGTCAGTGTTTCAGCGATGGATTGACCACCGAGTGAGCGCGTTAGAGAGTTGGGGGTTTCTCTCTCTTCTACCCTAAAGTCCTTTTCAAGACCAAACGTCTCAAAAACTGTTTCAGGCCGAGTCTCCGTTCGCAATGCCACTATCTTTACGAAACCCCAATTAACCGAACCACCAGCGCTACCAGAGCCAGGGGCCTCAAGTATTTGAGTTGGATCGGCACCACCTAAAATGGCTTCTTGAATAGCCGCAAGATCGTCATCAGTGAATGAATCATCAGCAGCTTGCGCCAAATCGATATTCACCTCTCCGGCGATCGGTGCATCTGCCCAAGCCAAATCTTGATCGACACACCCAACACAATTGCCCTCAACCTCAACAGGGCCGCTAGGCAAACCTATTAGGAGTTCAGCATCATGCGCGGTAATAACAATCTCATTTTCACGGATGATATCGCCAACCGAAACTTTTCTGGCACTGCCTTCAGGCTTAACTACAACCACATCTCCACTGGTAGCTTCAACTACCACAGTCTGACGCGAAACTTCGATATCCATATATCCCCCGATGTCACAAGTCGCTGCTTAAGAGCGGTGAACATTGTTTGTAAAAGCAATCTCAGATTTTCATTAACTTATATCTCACTCTTCGGAACACATTCAAACGGTTCATCGAAGAGGTACAAAAAGAGAATAAAATTCACCTGTTTTTTTATAATTTACTTACCTTTAAGCCTAGTCTTCCGCATAAAAAATGCCATATCTGCGTGAGTAGACCTCTTCATGCAAATTTGTCTATTTTCCAAGAGTTTCCAGAACATGAGTTAAAAGTTAGTAGGGTGCTGATTTATATGTAAATAAACTCACAGATATACACACCTCTCAATTTCATAAATTTATACCGCAATAAAGTTAACAAATCATTAGCGAAAATAAGGCATTAATTGAAGTGAGCTATGTATCAACAACTAAACTGCAACTATTCCCATCTTTGAGACAACACGCAGGCTATCGCCTCTAGGAAACCACAAAAACACAATAAAATAAGTTGCATAATAGATATTTAGCAGAAGATTACCCAACCTATACCGCAAGCGTTGTCACCTTTGCGATAGCTTAGTCAATCAAGCTGCTGTAAAAACAAAAAAGCCCACCAAGTAAAACCTGGTAGGCTTTTAAATCAGATAGCAACGCTATGTTTATAACAACGACATTTTATGATCTAGCTAGACGATTCGCCGTCCAAACATAAAGCAGCTCAAGCGCAATCGTCGCACCAGCTAACGCTGTAATTTCGCTTTGGTCATACGCTGGAGAAACCTCTACAACGTCCATACCAACCATGTTGATGCCCTGCAAACCGCGGATGATTTTCAGAACTTTATCTGAGTTCAAACCACCACACACTGGCGTGCCCGTACCCGGCGCAAATGCAGGATCCAGACAGTCGATATCAAACGTCAGATACACTGGCTTGTCACCAACAATACCTTTCACTTGAGCAATGATCTCGTCCACGCTCATGTCGTTAGCTTGCATCGCGTTAATTACGTTGAAGCCATGACCTTCTTGTTTATACTCGGTACGAATGCCGATCTGCACCGAATGTTCTGGCGAGATAAGACCTTCGTTTGGGGCATGGTAAAACATGGTGCCATGGTCGTAACGGCTGCCTTGATTGTAGGTGTCTGTATGTGCATCGAAGTGGATCAACGCCATCTCACCGTACTTCTTGCCGTATGCTCTTAGCAAGGGCAATGTAATGAAGTGATCACCACCTAAACCAAGCAATGTTTTTCCACTGCTTAAAATCGCATCAGCCGCCGCTTCTAAACGTTGAGTTAGGTCTTCTGCATCACCGCAATCAAACACAAGGTCGCCAGCATCAATCACCGAGATATGTTCAAATACATTGAAGTCCCACGGAAATTTTTTACCTTCCCACGCCAAGTTTACCGATGCACGACGAATCGCATCAGGGCCCATGCGAGCACCCGGGCGACCAGATGTCGCCATGTCTAGCGGCGCACCTAACACAACCACATCAGCATCATTGTCGATTGGGTTTTGCACCAATGGGCGACGCATAAACGTCATCGCATTGGAGTACAGTGAATAATCTGGTTTCGTAAATAGATCGTTCATTAAAAATCCTCAAGATAGGTGTAACCCATCAAGCCTTGCTCTAGCTCTTCAAGTACGCTTTGCTGCTCTTGCGCTGGTACTTTCGCCGTTACCAATTCTTTGTAGTTCTGACGAATTAGGTCCATATCAATGTGAACATAACGCATCATGTCTTCTACTGTGTCGCCTTCGTTGATGTAGTCAATGTTCGCTTCTCCGCTCTCATCAACATTCACCACAACACTGTGCGTATCACCAAATAGGTTATGCATATCGCCCAAGATCTCTTGGTACGCCCCTACTAGGAAGAAGCCCATCAGGTATGGTTCATCTGGGTTCCACGCTGGCACTGGCAATGTTGTTTCAATGCCTTGACCATCAACATACTGGTCAATCGTACCGTCAGAGTCACAAGTGATGTCCAGCACCACAGCACGACGCTCATCCGCATTATCTAAACCGCTCAATGGCAATACAGGGAACACCTGATCAATACCCCAAGCGTCTGGCAATGACTGGAATAGTGAGAAGTTCACGAAGAACTTGTCCGCTAAACGCTCGCTCAACTCATCCAAAATTGGACGGTGGTAACGGTTCTTAGTGCTCATACGAGTGCTTAGCTCGTAGTTGATGCGCAAAGACATCTGCTCAGCCCAAGCACGGTGCTGAAGGTTCAGCATACCGGTCGCAAATTGGTTGTGCGCTTCTGCAATATCACTCTGCGTGTCGTTGTAGATCTCAATCAACGCACGGTCATCGTTACCAGCATCGAGCTCTAAGAAGTTCTTCCACATGTTGTTAAGCAACAGTGGTGCGTCTGCCTCTGGCGCTGCCATGTCTTCCGGCGAGTAGCTTTCAGTACCAATCACGTTGGTGATCAACACAGCATGGTGCGCTGTCAGTGAGCGACCAGACTCCGAAATGATCACAGGTTGTGGCTGATTGTAGAGCTTACAAATGTCCCCTACTGTCATCACGATGTTACGAGCGTACTCAAGCAGGCCATAGTTCATTGAGTTTGAAGATTGGCTACGTGTGCCGTCGTAATCGACAGCTAAACCACCACCAACATCTAAGAACTTCAGTTGAGCACCAATATCACGCAGTTCACAGTAGAATCTAGCAGCTTCACTCACACCATTGCGCACATCACGAATGTTCGCCATTTGCGAACCAAGGTGGAAGTGCACGAGCTCTAGAACATCCAGCTGGTCTTCTGCTTTCAAGCGCTCGATAACGGTAAGCACTTGTGATGCAGACAAGCCAAACTTCGACTTCTCACCACCACTTGCTTGCCATTTACCTGCCCCTTGAGAAGCAAGACGGATACGTAAACCCAAACGAGGTTTCACACCCAGAGCTTTCGCTTCAGAAAGAACAAGATCAAGCTCAGACAGTTTCTCTAGAACGATAAAAACCTTGTGCCCTAGTTTCTCGCCAATCAGTGCAAGGCGGATGTATTCTCTGTCTTTGTAACCGTTGCACACGATCACAGAGCTCGCTTTTTGAGCCAGCGCCAATACCGCTAATAGCTCAGGCTTGCTGCCCGCCTCTAGGCCTAGCTGCTTTTGCTCTAATTGAGCTTGGCTCGCTAAGATCTCATCAACCACTTCTTTTTGCTGGTTAACTTTAATCGGATAAACAAGTAGGTAACGGTTGTCGTACTGATATTCTTCGATCGCTTGGTTAAATGCGTTACAGATATTGTGCACACGCTGATGCACGATTTGAGGAAAACGCACAAGAGCAGGTAAACCAATATTTCTTTGCTCTAACTGTTTTACGATCTTACTTAGTGGGACTTGATGATCCGTTTCGCTCGGTGATACATACACTTCACCGTTGTCATCAATGCCATAAAAACCTTGGCTCCAGTGCTTTACGTTATACTCAGCACGGATGCGTTCCAAATTAACCGAATTTTCCAATTCTAGAGACCTCACACTATAGGGCCATCGACAGAAGATACCTCTTTGGAATAGCGAGGTATAACCCAACAAAAACGTTCGAATACGATTTGTTGGCTGCATTAACCGATATTATTAAGAGCGAGTCCAACCATTGATATTTGTGGTTACGATTACGTTTTTTTATCGACAGATCGACTTAAAGTGACAACTAAGGAATTACAAGGTTTTAGGGCGAAAAACAGACTGAAGTGCATTAAAAATAAAGCACTTTCTAACAAAAATTTAGGTGAATAAAATAGCAATGACGCCTAAAATTCTTAGCTAATTTGGTGATATTAAGTCAGGGTTGTGACAAATATCGGCACTTCACTATCACAACTCTCGCTATCACCAAGATAGTCAGTATCCTGTTCTTCCATACTTATTGATGAGTGTTAAATCATGTCCGAAATGTACACTACCTACGCAAAGCAATACGACTCTGCTGCTCGCGATAATATTTATAATGCCCTATTAGAACGCCCATCAACCATAGCCTTACTAGACGATGTTAAAGGGCTCGATATTGTCGACCTTGGCTGCGGCTCAGGTATATACGCACAGTGGTTTATCGACCAAGGTGCCAACAAAGTCACGTGTACCGACCTGTCTCAAGATATGGTTGACCTAGTGAACGGAGAACAAATCCCCAATGTGACCGCATACGCGCAAGATGCTGCTCTTGGTTTACCTAAGGAAGCTGATAACAGCGCTGATGTCATCGTGTGCCCATTGGTACTGCATTACATTGAAGATCTAAAGCCTGTCTTTGATGACGTGTATCGCGTTTTGAAACCGGGCGGCTACATCGTGTTTTCCACTCACCACCCTTTTGCGGATTTTGAGTGCACCCTTTCAGGTAACTACTTTGAGCGCGAATTCATTCGAGAAGAGTGGAACACGGTTGGAACCCCCGTTCAGGTAAGCTTCTACCGCCGTTCATTAACCGAGCTTTGCCAAGCTGTCAGTCAATCTGGCTTGCTGATTTCACAAATCACCGAAGGCACAATCGACGAGAAGGCCAAAGCCATCTCTGAAGAAACGTACGAGCGCTTATCGAAAAACGTTAACTTCATCTTTATGCGTTGCGAGAAAGTCTCAGCCTAACCCGCAATTAAATCGCGAGTGCCTTTGATTGCCCCAAAGGCACCTTTTATCTCCCTAACCATCTCAACTCAGCACCCGCTCAACTGAACAAAAAATAAACTTTTCTTGTCCATATCTTGTATTCGATCTTAACTTCTTGTAATTTTAACTGACCAACCAATCGGTCAGCCTTCTAATGTAGGGGATACTATGAGCCATAATCTAGACCTTGAACCAAACACGTCGAGCACCAACGTCATGGATCAAATATTCAATCGACAACAAGATCACTACCGGAACAACGTTAATCCAACACTTGAACAGAGACGAAATGATCTCTCAGTCTTGAAAAAACTATTAATGCGCTACCAAGAGCAGTTAATTGAAGCGGTATCAGAAGATTATGGCCATCGAGCAAAGCACGACAGCTTAATTGCTGACATCACCCCCTCCCTACACCAGATCAATTACAGTGATAAAAATCTTAAGAAGTGGTTGAAGCCTTCACGTCGTAAAGCCGGCTTGATGCTAACACCAGCCAAAATTACTGTGCATTATCAGCCAGTAGGTGTGGTTGGCATCATCGTGCCTTGGAACTTCCCAGTAATGCTCTCTTTGGGCCCTCTCATCACAGCATTGGCTGCAGGTAACACTGCGATGCTCAAGATGTCTGAGTTTACCCCTGCAACAAACCGTGTTTTGAAAGCAATGTTGGCCGAAGGTTTCAGTGAAGAGCAAGTCGCAGTCATCGAAGGTGAAGCCGACGTGTCTGCTAAGTTTAGCCAGCTGCCGTTTGACCATATCCTATTCACAGGCTCAACCTCTGTTGGTAAACACGTAATGAAAGCCGCGGCCGCTAACCTAACGCCAGTGACACTTGAACTTGGCGGTAAGTCTCCAACCATCATCGCACCAGATTTCGATGTCACAGACGCGGTTGAACGTATCCTGTTTGCCAAGAGCTTAAACGCGGGACAAATCTGTGTAGCACCCGATTACATCTTGCTGCCACGAAACAAGGTCGATGTATTTATCACCGCTTACAAGCGCTACTTCAAGAAGCTCTATAAAGCGGGAATTGAGAGTAAAGACTTAACCTCAGTGGTTAACATGCGCCAGTACAACCGATTAAAAGGTGTAGTTGAAGATGCGAAGTCAAAAGGTGCTGTGATACATACCGTTACCGAGCAGGCACAAGACGACGTGAACCACAGAATGACACCGCACCTTCTCACCGAAGTGAATGATGACATGGTGGCAATGCAAGAAGAGTTGTTTGGCCCTGTTCTACCTATCGTGTCTTATGATTCAATTGAAGAAGCGATAAGCTACATCACCACCAGAGAACGTCCACTTGCCCTGTACCTAATGAGTCACGATAAGAGAACCCAAAACAGATTCCTATCGGATACACACTCAGGCGGTGTTTGTATCAATGACTCTTTGGTGCATGTGGCAGTGGAAGACGCACCGTTTGGTGGTATTGGCCCTTCAGGCATGGGACACTACCACGGCATTGAAGGCTTCAAGACCTTTAGCCATGCAAAAACCGTGTTGACTCGAGGCAAAATCAACTTCACTAAGTTGATGCACCCTCCATACAACAACCCAATCAAGAAAATGATGTTCAAAGTACTGAATCGATGATTACAAAAAGGCAAAAAATCCTAGATGCTGCGCTCCTACTCTTCTCCCAACAAGGGTTAGAGGGCACATCTACAGGGCAAATAGCGAAGACCGCTGGTGTAGCAAAAGCGACACTGTTTCATCACTTTGAGAACAAATCTCTACTGATTGATGAGCTGTTTCGTGAATTGAAAGTAGAGCTATTTTATACTCTGACTCAACATACAGAAATCGCTGAACAAAATCGCTATCAAGCCTTTAAATTCATGTGGATGACCGGAATTGAGTGGGCATTGGAAAACCCAATCGCCATGAAGTTCTTCACCAATGTGCATTTTGACCCAACGACCCAAACTCGCGAAGTCATTGTCTCGCAGATGTTTGCGTCACTCGATGACATCATTTTGAAAGGACAGCAAGCCGAAGAATTGATGGTGTTAGACATTAATCTCGTTAGACACTTCATCCATAGCCACTTTTTGATCTGTGCGAACTGGCTTGTTGACCAACAAGAGCCGCAGCAAGAACAATCGGAAAAGTACATCAACGACAGTTTTGATATGTGCTGGCGTGCCATTGGTGGTCAAGCTCAGTCGTCCTGTTAGCTAGATTACCAGTAAGCTATAAGCTACATACCCTGCCATTAAGTAACGCCAGGTTTCATCGAATCAATAAAAGCGTCTCATCGGCGCTTTTATTATTTGGGTACGTTTCAATCACTTCACCCTGTTGACTTTTTAAGCCCATATTCAGTACCATTGCACCATCATTTCAAAAGAGAATAACGCCATAATGAAGTACTAACATCCTGACATCCGATTTATTTTTTAAAATCATTTGGACACTCGGGGTTAGTGGGCGTTACTTCGTCATCTATTTTCGCGATAAATTAAGCTCTAAAAGATCCGCCGATTAACGGCCTGTATCTTCCAGAGCGCACCTAAAAGATAGAAACCATCTCAATACCGCTTTCTCTCTTTCATTGGTCATCTATCTCAGTAACGCCTATGGCGATCTGTCGTTAGCATCCAGCAGGATCTTGTACAGAAAAACGCCTCGCCCCTTTTACTCGTTTATACGTAAAGGGAGGTATTTTTATGCCTACTATTTTAGCCAATAATCTCTCATTCCAGCTCGATACTGGTGAGTGGCTATTTAAAGACATCACCTTCAATTTGAACTCGCGACTGACTGGCTTAGTTGGAAGAAACGGAGTCGGAAAATCGTTGTTACTTTCATTGCTCACTGGGCAAGCGCAGCCGACATCTGGGAGTGTGTCTAGACAAGGCTCGATTGGTTTCTACTCACAGTTGCCTTCAGAACTTTTGGATAGCACGATCAGCATTGCTGATTTCTTAGGTATCACAAATAAACTCAATGCCTTGCGAGCTATCGAAAAAGGCAGCTGCGATCTTCAACATTTTGACACCGTTGGTGACGATTGGGATTTGCAAGAAAACACTCAGAGGCTGTTGGCCAATCTAAAAATCATCAGCGAGTTGGCCACGCCATGCCATACATTAAGCGGTGGGCAGCTTGCCCTTTTACAGCTTCATCAACTGTTTACTTCAGACCACAACATACTGATTCTCGATGAGCCGTCGAATCATTTAGACAGTGATGGGCGCAGCTGGTTGATAGAACAGTGCCAACAATTTGAAGGCAAAATACTGATGGTTAGCCATGACCGAAGCCTGTTGAGACACATGGAAGGTATCTACAATCTCAACAGTTTGGGGTTACGTTTCTATAAAGGAAACTACGATGACTACTTCAAACAAATGTCGAATCAGTCCGATGCACTAGATAAACAGATCGCTCATCATCAATCAGAAAAGAGACGACTTGAACGCCAAGCTCAAGCCAATAGAGAAAAAGCGCAACAGCGAGAGGCGCAAGGAAACCGACTGCGAAAATCAGGCAGCCAGCCCAAGATCTTAATGGATGCGATGAAAGACAAAGCCGGACGAACACAAGCAGCATCAGCTACTAGCCAAAATAACTTAAAGGAGCAAAATCAAGATAAGCTTCAATCTCTTAAAGAACAAAAAGAGCAACTGAAACCGCAGGCCTTGTATCTACAACAGAGTAATAGCAAGAAAAAGAACGCGCTGTTAACGGTTGAAGATTGCCGACTTGAATATGGGTCTGGTACTGCTATCAATTTTTCTCTATCACAAGGTGAACGCTGTTATCTAAGCGGCGCAAACGGCTGTGGTAAATCGACACTGTTGAAAGCGATTCACAGCGAGCACTCGCACCACACCGGTACCATAAAACGCTTAGGATCTACGGTATACCTTGATCAACACTTTGGTTTATTAGATACCCATAACACCATGTTCGATAGCCTCATGACACATAGTGACGGGCTCACAGAGAGTGATGCTCGCATATTGTTGGCAGGCATCGGCTTTAGGCGTGATTCTGTGTACCGCAAAATCGCTCACCTAAGTGGCGGAGAGAAAATGAAACTGGCGATGTTGATTGTCAGCCATAAGCAAGACTCCCCATTACTGCTACTTGATGAGCCAGATAATCATTTAGATATCGACTCAAAGCAGATACTAGCGTCAGCTTTGCGTGAATACCGAGGCGCTTTTATCTTAGTTAGTCATGACTTGGATTTTGTTGAGGAGGTCAACGTTAGCCAAAATCGTATTCAGCTTTAACCTTGATACCAACGACCACAGAGCTTAGATAGGCGAGTATTGTTGCGGATACTCGCCTTTCTCGATTGAGACAAGTACACTACGCGCCTCGAACATCTAATCATAAGGCTAAGGTTTGCATACTCTAGAACAATTAAAATCAGGGCAACTTAAAGGTATTAAGCGCTTAAAACTATCAGAAGGTCTCACTGAGTTTCCATTAGAAATCTTGGATCTCGCCGATTCACTAGAGATTCTGGATCTTTCCGGGAATCAGCTATCAGACTTACCTGAAGAGTTATCACAGCTTACTCACCTGCGTATTATCTTTGCATCGAATAACCTGTTCATGCACCTTCCTGATGTTCTTGGGTCACTTCCTAAGCTTGAAATGATCGGTTTCAAGACCAACCAAATCAAAACCGTAAGCGAAGCGTCTCTGCCACCTCAATTGCGCTGGTTGATCCTGACCGACAACGACATCGAAGTTCTACCGAACTCACTAGGTGAAAGACCACGACTGCAAAAGCTGGCACTCGCAGGCAACCAAATTCGCGCTTTACCTGAGAGTATGAAAAAGTTAGCCAACCTCGAACTGGTCCGCTTGTCTGCAAACCAACTAACGGAATTCCCAGAGTTCCTTATCAAGCTACCAAAACTGGCTTGGCTAGCGTTTGCAGGTAACCCGTTTTGCAAACACCCTAGCAGCTTAGATAGCGTGCCTGCGGTTAGCTCTCAAAGCTACTCGCTGAATCAAGTACTTGGTCAAGGCGCATCTGGCGTGATCTCTCATGCAAGCTGGCTAAACAGCGACTTCGATTTCCCACAGGAAGTGGCGGTTAAAGTGTTTAAAGGCGAAGTCACCAGTGACGGCTACCCACATGATGAACTGGAAGCGTGCCTGCAAGCTGGTCACCATAACAACTTGGTAAAGTCTATCGCCCAAGTAGAGGAACAAGATTACCTAGCATTGGTGATGGAACTCATTCCAAGCAGCTTCTACAACCTAGGGCTACCACCGACACTAGAGACTTGCACGCGCGATACTTTCCCTGAAGGTTTCAAACTTCCTATCTCGCAAATCGACAACATCGTTACTCAGATGATCGATGTATTTAATCACCTGCATGACAACAAGGTTTGTCACGGTGATTTGTACGCGCATAACACCCTAGTCAATGAACAAGGCCAAATGATCTTTGGTGATTTTGGAGCAGCGACCATCTACGGTTACCTAACTGAAGAGCAGCAACAACGCATTCGACGCATCGAAGCTCGAGCTCTCAAGTACTTTATTGATGACCTACTAACGGTTTGTGCCAAGCAAGATGTTGGAAGTGAACTTTACTCACGTCTAACAAACTTTGAAGCATAAACGCAGCAGATAAACCGAGTTGATAGAATGCTAACGCTCGGTTAGCTTCGCACAAACAACAAAGCCAACAATGATGTTGGCTTTTTGTTTTTTTAGAGGCTCGCTCACTTAATCAAGCTCGTAAGAAACAACGTAAAGCTGAGAAATACCTGGGTAGATATCTTGAATCACATCTTTCAACACTTGCAGTGTCATGTTCTCTTGTTGTGCATGGAACTCACCCAGCTCATCAAACAGAATCGGTTCTACGCTAATAATTTTAAGATTACAGAATACGCGCCCTTCTTCTAACGTTGATACTTCAACAACGCTACCCGGTTGGTAATCACGCTCTGATTCATCGCGAATGGTAATGGTCTTTTTGCCAGAAAGGATGTCAGCTTCAAAACGTTCGAAGAACGTCATAGTGGTTGGTGCGGTCATTTATTCAGTCGCTCAACATTAAAGGTTGGGTAGATGTTTATATACCAGAATGCCTGTTCAAGCGAATAAAAATTAGATTCGGAAGTTTATCTCGTCACTCCCAAGACTGACGGAGGAAGAAGTTGGGAATATCTAGAGGTCAAATTACAGGCAATAAAAAAGGAGAACCGAAGTTCTCCTTTTCTTAAACCTTAAAGCTAACTCTAAATTATAGAGATGCTTTCGCTTTTTCAACTAGAACAGCGAATGCTGCTTTGTCGAATACTGCGATGTCAGCAAGAATCTTACGATCGATCTCGATAGATGCTTTCTTAAGACCGTTGATGAAACGGCTGTAAGATAGACCATTTTGACGAGATGCCGCGTTGATACGTGCAATCCAAAGTTGACGGAATTGACGTTTCTTGTTACGACGGTCACGGTAAGCGTATTGACCAGCTTTGGTAACTGCTTGGAAAGCTACGCGGTAAACACGTGAACGTGCACCGTAGTAACCTTTAGCTTGTTTTAGAACTTTCTTATGACGTGCACGAGCTTGTACACCACGTTTTACGCGAGGCATTATGCTTCTCCTAAACTAAACGAATTTATAAACTAAAAAGAATTAAGCGTATGGCATCATACGTAGAACTTGAGCAACTTCACACTTAGGAAGGATCGAGTTCGGACGTAGCTGACGCTTGTTCTTAGTAGTACGCTTAGTCAGGATGTGACGTTTACCAGCGTGCTTAAACTTAATACCACCAGCAGTTTTCTGGAAACGCTTAGCAGCACCTTTGTTGGTTTTCATCTTAGGCATGATGAATAACTCCGCATTGTTGAGTTGTTAATAACATAGTAATTAGGGCGAATAAACCCCGCAACCAGAGGCTGCAGGGTTTAATTACTTGCAAAGCCGTTAATTACTTCTTTTTAGGGGCCAATACCATGATCATCTGGCGACCTTCAATTCTCGTTGGGAAAGATTCGACTACTGCAAATTCTTCAGTATCCACTTTCAAACGATTAAGAACGTCAACACCGATGTCTTGGTGAGCCATTTCGCGGCCACGGAAGCGAATTGTTACCTTCACTTTGTTGCCGTCTTCAAGGAAACCAGTCAGGTTGCGTAGTTTTACCTGATAGTCTCCAATATCAGTTCCAGGGCGGAATTTAACTTCCTTAATCTGAACCTGCTTTTGCTTTTTCTTCTGCTCTTTCGCAGCTTTGCTCTTCTCGAAGAGGAACTTACCGTAGTCCATCACACGACAAACTGGCGGCTCGGCGTTAGGGCTGATCTCTACTAGATCCATACCAGCTTCATTTGCAGCTTCCATCGCTTCTGCGATTGATACTACACCAACAGCTTCGCCGTCTGCGCCAGTTAGACGCACTTCACGAACGCCACGAATGTCACCGTTTAAACGGTGCTGGTTTTGTTTGGCCGGTTGTTGGCCACGTCTTCCGCCTTTAATAGCTATTCCTCCAGATTGAGCTTACGGCTTGAAACCTCAGCTTGGATGTATGAAATAAAGTCATCCACTTTAAACTTGCCAAGGTCTTTACCTTTACGTGTACGTACTGCAATTTCGCCGGCTTCCATTTCTTGGTCACCACACACAAGCATGAACGGTACACGTTTCAAAGTATGTTCGCGGATTTTAAAGCCAATCTTCTCATTTCTCAAGTCTGCTTTGACTCTAAATCCACTTTTTTGCAGTTTTTTCGTAATTTCTTGTACATATTCAGACTGTTTGTCTGTAATACCCATTACAACTGCTTGTTCTGGCGCCAACCACGTTGGGAAGAAGCCAGCGTATTCTTCAATAAGAATACCGATGAAACGCTCTAGTGAACCTAAAATCGCGCGGTGGATCATAACTGGCGTGTGACGCTCGTTATCTTCACCTACGTAAGTTGCACCTAAACGCTCTGGTAATGCAAAATCGAGTTGCACTGTACCACATTGCCATGCACGGTCCAAACAATCATGTAAAGTAAATTCAATCTTAGGTCCGTAGAACGCACCCTCGCCTTCTTGAATCTCGTATGCAATCTCCATTGACTCTAGTGCAAGCTTAAGGTCAGCCTCAGCACGGTCCCACATTTCATCAGAACCTACACGTTGCTCTGGACGAGTAGACAGCTTAACAACAATGTTTTCGAAACCGAAAGTTGTGTAAGTGTCGTAAACCATTTCAATACAAGCTTTAACTTCTTGTTGAACTTGGTCTTCAGTACAGAATACGTGAGCGTCATCTTGAGTAAAACCACGAACACGCATGATGCCGTGAAGTGCGCCAGACGGCTCGTTACGGTGACATGAGCCAAACTCAGCCATACGTAGTGGTAGATCACGGTAAGACTTAAGACCTTGGTTGAAGATCTGTACGTGACCCGGGCAGTTCATTGGTTTGATAGCGTATTCACGGCTCTCTGAAGACGTTGTGAACATCGCTTCTGCGTATTTGTCCCAGTGACCAGAACGTTCCCAAAGTACACGGTCCATCATTAGTGGGCCTTTTACTTCTTGGTAATCGTATTCAGTCAGTTTTTGACGTACAAACACTTCTAGTTCACGGAAAATAGTCCAACCGTTGTGGTGCCAGAACACCATGCCTGGTGCTTCTTGCTGCATGTGGAATAAATCCAATGCTTTACCAATCTTACGGTGGTCACGTTTAGCCGCTTCTTCTAGACGAACTAGATGAGCTTTAAGCGCTTTTTTATCATGGAATGCAGTACCGTAGATACGTTGAAGCATCTTGTTGTCACTGTTACCACGCCAGTAAGCACCCGCCACGTTTAGTAGTGTGAAGTGCTGACAGAAACCCATATGTGGTACATGTGGACCACGACACATATCGATGTATTCTTCATGGTGGTATAGGCCTGGACGGTCGTCTTTAGAAACGTTCTCGTCTAGGATTTCCATTTTGTATGTTTCGCCGCGAGCTTCGAAAGCATCACGCGCTTCCTGCCAGCTAACTTTCTTCTTAACAACCTGGTACTTGGTCTTTGCTAGCTCTTTCATGCGCTTTTCGATCTTTTCTAGATCTTCTTGCGTTAGAGAGTGCTCAAGGTCGATATCGTAGTAGAAACCGTTATCGATAGTAGGACCGATCGCCATTTTAGCTTCTGGGAAAAGCTGCTTAACCGCGTGGCCTAATAGGTGAGCACAAGAGTGACGAACGATCTCAAGGCCATCAACTTCATCTTTAGCTGTGATGATTTCTAGGCTTGCATCATTTTCGATAAGATCACAAGCATCAACACGTTCGCCATCAACACGACCAGCAATGGTTGCTTTCGCAAGACCAGGACCGATTGATAGGGCAACATCTAGAGTTGATACAGGATTGTCAAATTGACGCTGACTACCGTCAGGAAGAGTAATAATTGGCATTATTTGTCCTTTACAGTGGTGTTGCACACCAAGCAACACATGAAAATGTTTAATATATGTCTTTCAATCAACTAGTACGCTGATTGGGGATATATGCATAATAAATATACCCACGTAGAAGCAAATACAGATGCCTCGCTCGTGGGTATCAGAGCATTGTAACGAAATTATACTAAATGACAATAATCCATAGAATTTACTAATCTAAACCGTTGTTAGGCAAACTCGTATCATAAAAGTGCAGCTTTGAGAATTAGACGTACTTTGGAAGGTTTGCCAATACCCTAGCAGCATTCCATTGAGCAGGTGCTGCCCAGGATTGACTGTCCTCGAAAATCTGCTGCCATGAGGGGCAAGCTGGAGTCAGCACTAAAGGCCCAATGGTTTTCTCATTTGAAGGTGCGCAAGGTGGGCACTCTATTGGAACTTCTAATAGACAGCTGAATTTACTGTGGGCTGGCGTCTTACCAAAAGATAAAAACCAAAACTGGATACCTCAAATGGACAGTTACTGGTTAGAAAAAAGTAAGGAGTAATTTAGTACCATTAGAATGGCTAAGAATGGTGATATTTATTCTTAGCCATTCTTGACAAAACTTACTTATCGACGGGCTAGTCGAGTATTTGTTAGCGTAACAATAATGTCGCTTATAGATAAATCGTACTCTGTATAAATATCGCCTCTATATTGTACAAAGTGATCCGTTAGCCTTACTAATTTAACAAGTATTAGAAAATTAGTGCGATGAATAAACAATATCGCACTAGAAAGAAGTTAGATTTATCAGAGTAATGACGACTATTTTCAATTGTTTATGAGTCAATGATTCCGGCCATGCTTAAAAAGCCCCCTAATCAGGAGGCAAATTCAACGAATAGCTGCATTTGACTAACTGTTCCCAGCGAAACACTTAAACGTGTAGCCGTTTTCTAATCCCGTAATTGAACGCTTGTAAGATTGTGCTACTTCTTTTGCTGGAATTGTTAAGAAACCAGGAAAGAAATCACCATATACAGGAATAGATTCCTCCAATATTGTCGGGCTCACCACATTGATTCTAATACCGCGTGGGGCTTCTAACCCTGCAGATTTCGCAAAGAACTCGATGGCGCCACCAACTGTCGTCGCGCTCGTACCAAAACGAATTGGGGAATCTGAAGTGATACCGGAAGTTAGCGTTACACTACCGCCATCATTTAAATAATTAAGCCCTTCTTCAACTAAACGAATCTGCCCCATAAGCTTACTCTGAAGGCTAACTTCCCAATCTTGATCGCTATACTCTCCGAATGCTTTAAACGAAACTTGACCAGCCGTACTAATAATCGCATCGATATTGCCGACCTTATCAAAAGCAGATCTAATCGATTCTCGACTACTCATATCAATAAGTACATCACCAGAAGTGATTCCCATTTTGATCACCTCATGATCTCTTTCTAGTAGTTCAACCACTGCTCTACCGATTGTGCCACTTGCGCCTACGATTGCTATTTTCATTCTGCATTCTCCAAATAAGTTGTGTCGATGAGTGAACAGTTGATAGCATAAACACTACGGGTGATACTAAAAACCTTAAAAAAGCACATCACTGTTTACATAATGGAGCTAATATGAATCTCACACATCTCGAAACATTTCTTAAAGTCGCTCGATTAAAAAACTTTTCAGCTGCAGCAGAACAACTTGACGTGTCAAAAGGTTTAGTTTCTCGTCACATAAAGTCATTGGAATCAGACCTAACATGTACCCTATTCCACCGCACGACACGAAGCGTGACATTGACAGAAGCGGGTAGAGAGCTGCTTGATACCGCACAAAAGATTGAGGAGTTAACGCTAAAGGCTTCGAAAAACATTCAAGATTTATTAGCGGAAGACAGAGGTGATATCCGATTCACAGCTCCGAGTAGCCTGGGAAGTCAACTCTGTACAAAAATGCTCCCTGAATACAAGAAACAATATCCGAATATGAAAATTAACTTGGAGTTAACTACCGCTCTCAGAGATGTAGAGTTTGGTGAGTTTGATGTCGCTTTAAGAGCTCATGAGGACCTACCTGACAACTTAATCGCCAAGAACCTTGGAGCGATGAAGAACATACTTGTTGCGTCCCCTGATTGGCTAACCCACAACGTGATCAAAGCGCCTGAAGATATACAAAATGTGGAATGTATCCAGAATACTCTGAACCTAACTTGGAACAATTGGTCGCTATTTTCAAACGGCCGCCAAGACGTATTAATTCGCTCTCAGGGTAAATACTCATGTTCAAGTTATGAAGGGATAAAAGCCCTCGCTACAGCACATATGGGGCTTGCTAACTTACCATTACCTGTTGTTGAAGAGTTGCTCGATAGCGGTCGACTGGTCAGAGTATTACCGGAATGGCACAGCTTACAGCATCATTTTTACTTGGTATATGCACAACAGCGATTTTACCCAAAGAAGCTAAGAGACTTCATCAACACACTCCTTATGTGGCGTGATGAGAATTCTCGCTGGTTTGTTTGATATGCATAGATAAAGTATTTAGATGACTCAAACTTTACGAAGGCTTGTAATTGGTTCTTTACCACTGCTCCCGACAACGTAGTTAAGGGTTAAGTTTTAGGATAGATGATTACCTCAATTCAGAAACAATTTTCACGTGTCGAGTAAGTTCCACGATACTAAAAACAAAATAATTGAGCACTATTTCTTATCTAAACTTCTATAGCAAAAGTTCTATCGCCAAGCGACTCCATGTTAGTAAACACTTTTGATCAGAACATACAATACAAGTTGATCTACGCCCCCTCCAACAAGATTCTAGTATTGGAACAAGCCGCCCATTATCAAAAGCCTAAGTTAACGTTCATTGTCACCTCTACAGTACGCCTAGAACCGATTGGCACACATTTAAACGTCAAAGGTCGCTAAGCAACGATACCAGCGGGTGGTATAACTTAAAAACTAAGTTTAGATTTGAAACAAGTTTAATATCTAACCCCAAAAAAAGCATTACACATTTAGGATCCGTTTATCGAAATATATTAATTCTTCATGGCAGAGTTTGTACCACGTGCAACTAAGTGTAACGCTTTTAGCTTCAGGCTAACCTTTGTACATAGAGAAGTACGAACGAAGCTTTCGAAAAATAATATTCTCCCTTCCCCCTTTAATGCATTAGCATTTTTATGCAGTAGTCTATACACCTCCAAAACAACTTAAAACCCAACCACTTTATTTACGAGGTAAATTAAATATTTTCATTAGCAACACCTTTTGCTTTGTCTCACAATGCTTCTTCTCGCGAAGTTGAAGCAAAAATTTATTGCGGCAATGACGAGGGAACAAATTGGGGTTGGCTCACACTGATGAATACAACCCTAGCAATGAAAACATAGTCACTATTCGCGGCGACTTTAAATTCTTCCAAACAATGACGTATGATACATGGGAAACTCCACACTACATCCACAAAGGAGCACTTATTATTAGCGAATCATCGGATTACTATAAGTACTTGTCAGATTGTCAATCATATGGTTTTCACAATGATATCAATGGAGATAGTTGGCATAACTGGAATGTTCACGCAGAAACTCCTGGTTATTCTAGACATTGGATGGGGATTGCGACGAGAGACCCTGATATAATGCTAAGTCCGGGTTATTACTCAAGCTATAGTGGAAACCCAGAACCAACGAACAATTGATCAATCTCCCACCCTAAAAATCTTCACAATGCAATAAATTATTTAGTCATTTGCGAATCGTATGAAATAACAAAACTTGGTAACTATTTTTTACTTTTAAAAATTTCGGCCTCGATTTTCCACTTAAAAAGTGTTAAAAAATCTCACATCACTTCAGGGTGTGAGATTTTTATTTCAAGCATTTTAATTATCACTTTTATCTTTAATAATTTTTATAAAAAATAAACTAACTTAAGAATGCTCATTGATATCTAAAGACTACAAGCTGATGTTGGCTTAGCTCCATTCCTTATTTGATTTCGCTTTAACGCACGCTTTTTAAAAAGATTAAACTTTATTCTTTCTTTTCGATGTGCAGTAAAGCTAACTTGAAGCTGAGCCTCTTCACTAAGAGCTAAACCGTCATTTTCACTCATGTATTGGTACCATGAGTTATTCTCTAGATCATTGAAGTTTTCTGGTATCTGCCCTAAATAGCTGACATCTGCAGTAGCGATATGAGACCATGCCGCCAACTGCTCTTCAAATAACGGAGTACAAGATTCACAAGGAAGCTGATTCACAAACACCGTTAAATTTCCCCCCGATTCGAGATCTCCGCTAAGAATATCTCTTTCGATTCTTCTCATTGCTTTTATTTCAGCATCATTTGCTCTTGCAAAAGATGAAGCTCTAAAATAACGACCACTACTGTTGTACTCCTCTTCTGTAATTTTCCCTGTAACAAGGCGCTCATCAGCCCTCATTTCGGCCTCAATTTTTTGGGTAAAGTCGACAGTATGACCTTGTAAGCCCGGAGTTGGTGTCTCACCACTAAATGAGTGATAAACGCGAGTAGCGCGTTCTCCATTTGGCATGGTGTAATGATATTCAAATCGTGCAATCGACTTTGAACCGACTCTCTGGACACCTCGCTCTACATCACTTTTTTTAAAGTTGGCCGGAGATACAATGTCAATATATGCCTGACCATAAGAGTCAACAATTCTATCTACAGTGTCATTAAGCAATGTAGTGGCTACGCTCTCAGATTCAGTAACCCGAGAAACATTGACATCGGCAGAAAAAACGGAAGCAGAGAAGATAGCAAGCGGCATAGCTATTATTTTCATTTTATTGTTCATTATTTTTTCCTCAATCTAATCTATCTCACAATATTCAGTTATAAATGCCTCTTGACTCGCGGCAACCTCTTCATCTTCCCAGAGACCTTCCGCTCCTAATTCAGCAGCTTCGCTAGTAGTAAAGAAGTCAAACGAACTCAACCCCTCCATCGCCACCGCTAATGGCAAAAGCGTATTCAACAAATTAGTTAAGAAGCTTCTTTGCTGGCTTGTGTGGGAATATTTTGGCGTTATCGCTTGAGAGAACTCTTGCGTATACCAAGTCCAAAGTGCTTTGTCTGTCATATCAACAAAACACTGATTTCGTGTATTCTGTGAACCTCGGTATTCAAAGTCTGAATTACAAGGGAAGTCAATGTAACCCACACGATCAACAAGTGCTGCTGAAAGGCGTGCTAATCGATACTGTGTTTTGAGATATTTACGGTTATGCTTATATGGATTAACAACAGAATTAATAGAACCGTTTAATACCGTTATTAAGTACTCTTTATCACTTTCCGATATCTGATTTAATCGATAAGTATCATTCAAAAATCTATCAATGACATCGGTATAGATCCCATTTCTTCTCCAACTAGATTCTTCGATTATATGACTCTTATCTCGCACAATTTGAACTGCTAACGCAAACTTTGAAACTAGTGCATGTACATTAAAACTATAATAGTCATCCTCAGCTGAGAAAATACTCCACGCTTTGTGATAAATATCAGGATCAACTTGAGCTTTCACGACATTTGCTCTAACAGCTAACGGGTCGTTGTGGTGGAAAAAGCTGCCTGGGACAGAGACACCACCCGGATTAAGTTGAACTTCGGAAAACTCGATTTTTGGCCTCGCTTTAGTGTAACCGGCTTCCTTGGTAAACAAACTCAGGGAAACAGTTTCAGACGGTTCTACATCATAATGGCTTTTAAAGTCTCCCCAGGCTTGTTGCCAAGTAATATCATTAAGTAACCACTCTGAACTGTAGTCGATATTAGAGTAGTCTGAATCTGGCTGTAGCAGAAATATATCTTTTACATATTCAGCGGTATACCTCTTTGCCGTATCGTTGTGGTGAAGTGCCTTTATAAACGTATCAGCTTGTACAGCAAATGTACTCGATGAATAGGGCGCTATTATCATAATTGCCAACAGCGATGTTTTCTTTATCATATTTTCTTATCCTTTCGACGCCAAATAAAACCAATTGCATACCAAGCCAAATATCACACTCACTAAAAGATATGTTTATAACAATAAGTCGAATTTTTTGTAATTATCGCTGATAAAATAAAATCAAGTTAAATCAACATTTTTAAATACTATTTTGTTAATTAAGAATGAGATATAGAAAAAGCCCCTCTCGGGGCTTTATATGTTAAGCAAATTTGATTCGCTACAAATTTAATTCGCTTAATTCGACAATACCATCGATACTACGGGCATCCAGCGCTGATATTATGTAGATAAGTCGAACAGGCTGCACATCACCTGCGAACCTCAACGCTAATTTACTCTTTGAGGCGCGTTCAGCCTCTTCAATCACAACATATGTACTGTTCGCGATCACCAATTTAAGTTGGTTTCCTTCGTGTTGGATTACGACTTGGTCACGACCAAAGTCAGATAAGTCAATAAACGAAGCATGGCTGTTATCGTTGATGAACACTTGTTTGTACCGACCAATAGCATCATTTATGTCGTAGCCATTACTGCGGCCCGATGTCGAGAGAACAATAGCATCTGTACCGTCGAGTTTGACCACTTCAATCAGCTCACCACGAGTAGGCTCCGAAATGAGTGACCAAGCATCGCCAATTCTAAACACATCTTGGTAACTCCCTATCGAGATACTCCCTTGTTGATCATCGGATTGAATCAGCTCGTTGGTTTCTGGTACGAAGAACAGTTCACGCACTATAGGGCCTTCCACCGAGCCAATCCAAATCGCTTGTCCTGATTTGCCGAGACGAATCTCTTTGCCCGTTTCGACCACAAGCCAGCGATCACTTTTTTTGCCTAGGTGAATCACGGCCCCCGTTTCAAAACGTTCTGATAAAGTGTTTAGCATCCCCTCGTTCTCTATTAGCCAATTTTCACTGACTTCGACGAGCTTTGGCAGTTCATTCGCCGTCAACTCAAACACCAACCCGCTCTCTGTTTCTGCTCGATAACCGTCATGGCTCACATAAACATCAGTCAAAGCCTCACCAATCAAATCAGCCTCAACAGGCTCAGTCAGTTGTCCGTCGGCTATGAATCGGAAGTCCGGTGTAAAGTTATACATTTGTTCTAAAGAGAAAGAAGGCTGAGCATATAACTTGCGTGTCATTGGCTCAAACAACCAAACAGACTGGTCGTCTTTCTTACCAACCAGTTTTAGTTGCTTACCGCTCCATTGATTTGGTATTAAAACAAACTGCTCACTTGACGGCAGATACCACGCTTTTAGAGCTTTACCATCAAAATCTGACAATCCAAAAATCATAAGCTGATGCTTGGCGCCGTTAAATTTGGTCACCAACGTATCTTGCCAGTTGTACTGATACTGCTCCATCCATTGCTGGTTAATTGCGATCAGGCTTTGCGTCCCCTCAGGCGTTACAACATGAATTTCGCCATTGTCACTCGCGATATAGACATGCTCCTGGGCAGTAACCTTGTCACCTTCTTTTAGAGTAACGTTTTTAATTCGTCCCTCTTTTTGAAGATAAATAGATTGTTCTTTCTCACTATAGAAATACGCGACATTCCCATCCACAAGCAGCAACTTGAGCTCTTCCATAGCAGGTAACGTACTCACGACTGTTGCCTTTTCTTTGCCAATAATGCTCCACACTGGGGTTTCACCTTCAACGGCAACTTCAATGGTATCAGCCAGTTGTGTAGGCATTTTCTCGTAAGCCGAAAGGTCAAATGGTGCAAATTCGCTCGAACTCATGGAATCCGTGATTAAACGTCTGTGAGCCGAATCGACTGGCGCAACCAGAGCTTGATACAACCGCTCATTGCCATGAATGTCTGTCAGCATTAATCCGCCTTCTGTTAAACGGTACAGATATTTGATTTGTGACTGATCAGGCATATGGTACGTGGCTGCAACATGAACAACGTTCGCCTCCGTCCAAGCATTGAAGCTGACAGAGATAGAAGGCCTAGACGGCTGGAATAACGTGTAAAAGCCCGTCATCTCGCCAGTGGCAATATCAACTTTCCATAATAAGCCATACTGCTGATTAAACAGCCAAGCTTCATCACTGGTTGCCGTTAGCAATTGCGCTTGCTGCGAGAGTTCAACAGAAACATCGCGGCTCACTATCACACGATCATTATTAATGTCGTAATAAGCGGTACCAAGAGGTTCTCCAGCTTCTTCATAATTATTGATAACAACATAATCACCAAGAAGCTGATGCTTTTCAGCTAACGCTGCAAGGTGCTCAATCACATGAGAGCTGCTCTCTTCTTTTTGAGCGTCTGTCGCGATCAACGACAGTGTTAAGTCTTCCACCTGCCAGATTTCACCTTGGTCTGTAAATACTTCGACAACTGACTCGCTCAACGAGGAGATATCCAGGGTGACGGTGCCAATTTTCAACACTTCATTCGTCACTTCAGGTGTGGCTCCCTTAATAGCTCTCGCGTCAACCACCCACTTGACCGATGCTGCAGAGTCTTCTGAAAGTACGAACTTCGCGTGCGGCTGTACGATCAATTCTTGTTTACCCGATTCAGCACTCAAATGGTAAGTTAGCTTTCTCAAACCAAGCTCTTTAACCTCTGGCGTGACGACAATACGCTCCATATCTCCCAGCTTTACGGATACCGTGTGCGGAACGAACTGCTCTCGCATAGTGCGTATGACATATTCCGATGGGAAAACGTAAAAGTCGAAGTCGAAATCAAGATGCGTTTCAAGCGATCTTAATATACTGAATCCTTGGTCGTTCCTAGTGGTCGAGCCTGGTAGGATTTCATAGTCATAATCAATGTACGACTTGCCTGTTGCGGGTAGCACTAGTGTGGAGCTATGAGAATCAATATCAACGTACGAGCCATAGCCTAGCCGCTCTCTTAACGGTAAAGCCTTAGACTTGTCTCTCAATGCTTTTGGTAGATCGCCCGCCCAAAAGAAGTAGTTCAACCAGCCGGACCCGGTTTTACCGTGCTTAGAAGAGTAAAGGGCTTGGCTACCAAGCTCCATTTGGCCGTTTGATAAATCAATTTGGTTAATGACCGCGCCAGGAATTGGCAACAAAACATTCTTCTCAGCATCATAACGGTATCCACCTTCACGGTAAGCATTGTCCACTTGATAGAAGTAGTGCCCTACTTGTTGCGCATCCATCGCAATATCACCAAACGCTTCAGCTAATGCAGTAAAGCCTACCGCTAAACCACCGACGATAGCTCCAGCTTCTCCCAGTACTAAAGCAGTCGTAGAAGCTTCTGCAATACCAGCCCCCAAAGCGGCTCCGCCGATCACAGTGCCGACCGCATTAAAACCAAGTTGAGTTCCGAAGATTGCTTGTTGTTGAGCATTCTGCGCATGGGCAAGTTCATAAGCGCTCAAACTGACATTCACAGCACCAAATACCAATCCAACGCCCTGATTCGCAATGCCTGATAGGCTGTTTACTGTAGCGTTTACAAGCTCAGCATCGGTAGCTACGGCAACCTTAAATAAATTTACCATGTGCTGAGCATCCATCAGAAGGCCATGGGAGATCTGTCCTGCCATAACGTAGCTGTGAATCTCCAGTGCTTTCTGTAAGGCACTACTTTTCTCACCCGAGATTTCGCTTCTTTTTTCGTTTTGAAACCAAGTGATAACCGACTGAACCGCGAAACCTGCATTCAAACCATCGAATCCTTGTACGTCTTCAAATTCAAAGGTTGGAACACGTTGGCCAGTGCGAAGATCAAAGCGAGCCTTAACGTTGGCATATTGCTCATGGAGATACTCACTAACTTGGATCAACTCTCGCCCTTGAATTTGTACCCTTTGTTCCATTACCCCATCTGGTGAAACAAAAGTGATAGCGGAATATCCGGGAGATGACTCCTCAATGCTCCCTATTACTGGCAACCACTCCTCTGGCAATCGATACTGAGTCTTCGCACGTTCTATCGCGCTGGATAATAAGCTGGCATGCTCATAAGCTTTGACTTTAGTTAGATTCATTCTCAGAGCGATATCTTGTTGTACTTTACTCTCTGAGTTTTCTAAAACGATAATAGACTCATCATCGTCAATCGTCATGATAGATGCATCATCATCAATAGTGACAATGGAATCCTCGTCGCTCAAAGTAACGATAGAGTCTCCATCTCTCACCGGGCTAAGCGGCTCTGTAGAAGAGAGGTCGAAAACCTGCTGACCGGGTAAAATTTCTACTAGAGACATTTTGGATGTATCAATTGCTAGCACGTTGAATTCAGGGTTAGCTTTGGTCCCCAGTGATAGGTAGAATTCCGCCATCTCATGCACCACAAAATGTGCTTCTAACGCTTTTTTGAGAGATTTCAACGAAGAAAATTCAACAGCTGCAAAGTTAGGATCATAGAAGTAAAAACGTTTCTGTCCCATATCATTGATCGCAGCAACACCAACCGAATGTGTACTCGTATTGACCGCTAGTGAAACTTGTCCTTGCTCCGAGAGACCACGTTCTACAGCCGCTATAATGCCCGTAATATCGAGTTGGCCGATCATTTGGCTGCTTTCTCTTGCCTCATAATTCGAGTGCAGGTTGCGAAGTGCATCTAACAAGAAATGGCTTTCCGCATCATGTGGGTTTGCAGCACCGATAAACAGCTTGTCAGAAAAGTTTCGGATAGACTCTGTACCCCTAGAGATCGCAACAGACATCGCGCGTACCAGAGGGTAACAACGCCCACTACCATCACCCATCAGCGTCAGCACAAACCCTTGAGGTAGGCTCGCGACAACTCGACCACCTAAACGAGACATTTCTCGATTAAACTTAGCGGTAAAATCTAAGTTCTTAGTGATGTTCTCTTTGGTAATTTGATTGCTGATTCGCCTAATTAGCGCTCCTTGCTGCCGAGCATCGAGATCATTAGACCCCAATAGCAATAACTGCTTTTGCGTCAGAGTCATTGACTCGTCGTAATCAGGAAGCCAAATCGCTTCAAAATTATTATACCCGTCCTCGTAAGCGGCTTTTTTACTGCCTGATAGATCTTTTATTGCTCTCTCTTTTACCAAGAAACGTTGGTGTATTTGGCTCTTATCAAAATTGCCAGTCCTTAGGCTGTTGTCTGTAACAATGAGCTGCCCTAGGCCACTTTCTGACTTTTGCTGTAGGTTCAGCCACATCTGATCGACCTGCTCAGACAAGGTAATCATTGATTGAGAGTTGTTGTCTAGCTCCAACAAGCTGGCACGCAGTAACGATAGCTTCTTCATCGATTGTGCGTTATTTGAGTTACCGGGTAGTTTTAACTTGGCGAGCTCAGCAATTCTTTGTCTAGCAAGCGATTTTCTCTGCGCTGAGATCTTCTTAGTGAGTTGAGTTCTCAGCTCATTCCACCGCTTTAAGCTTGAGTTCGTTTCTAGCACTTTCGCTTCCATTGGGTCATAAGGGAGGTCTTCAATCTGAGCCGTAGACAAACCAAACCTTTTTGCCAGCTCAAGTACCTCTTTCTGCAGGCTTGTACGATTTTGCTCAAACAGTTGAGTTAAGTTTTCACCGACTGGCATAAAAGACACCGCCGTTGTGGAGCCCGTACGGCGAACCTCTAAATCACTAAAACTATTGAATGACTGCTTCTGTACGACGCTTTGCCAACCTTTGTCATTATAAACAAAGAAGGTAACATCGAGTCCTTTATCAAACTTGGTCACATCTCCAACGCGATACCCTGAACTTAAATCTCGCAATGCAACGACATCATTGTATAGAGCGTAGGCGTGCGGACGCTTGTCAAAGTAAATGCGATAGTGATCGACGTCATGATCGACCACTACAATCGTTCCTCCCCTGTTGGAGGCAGCCACTAAAACCTGGCCGACTCTGGCAGACTTAGCAACATCAATGAATGAGGGCATATTGTCGAGTAAAGGCTCACCGATAACTCGCAATTTGTTACTTCTGGAAAATTGAGTATTCTCAAACCCCAATTGGTAACCATCAGTCCCTGATTGCATTAGTGGTTTGCCTTTATGAAGCGAGTATTTACCCATAAGAGGCGTAACATCAAGAGTATGCTCTTTGAGGAATCGTTGGGGATCACGGATGAAATCAGCAGCCGCTGTCATAGAGTCCATTTGCTCAGATTTATAATCAAAAGCAGGGTCGAGCAAAGGAATACGAGAAGAATCATAACCATGAGCGCTTAGCGCTTCTGGTAGCAAAATCGCCAGACTCTCACCACCAAATAAGTTTTCAAGAATCGCATCAGTCGCAACTACCGCTCTTGCACCACCGTGGCTGGAGAAAGCAAAACGTGAGCTTTCAGAATAATTTCGGCCTTTAGCAAGTGAAACCATACCCAATGGGGTGTGTTCAACCCAAGCTTGTTCCGGGATACGTTGCGCTAAAAAGTCGATGACTCGTTGAGCATTGTTGATGTCCGCGCCCTCAAGATACAACACAGCTTGGTCCGTCAATGAGCCAAAATATGCCGGCGCCATAATTTTCGCCTGCCTGACGACATCTGCGACTTCACCAGAGTACAAATGGCCGAAAGCGCTAATCACTTGCGGTAAGTACTCTTTGGTAAAATTGAGGGTAATTCGAGACGTAAAAAGAGACTGCGATTCTGGCTCGGAATAAAACGTTTCCGGAATAAAACGGGCAGAAGTCGCGCTGCTGATAAAACTAGCCTTGGATACTTCAGCTATGGGGCGTTCGTTGAAGCCCTGGATGTTAATATTTAACCCAGCACTAGACTCGTCAAGTTGACGCAACATTTGATAAACACCTTCACTCTCTTCGGTATTTAGAGGTGTTAAAACAGGAGGTTTTGCTGAAGAGTAAGCGTCATAAAAGTCTTGATGTACATTCGACTTTAACAAGATGTACTGCTGGCGAGCCCCAACTGTCCAATGCCCTTCTTTACTCAACGTTGATTTGATATCCGATACCAGCCGCCTGTTTGCTGGACTGTTTAAGATCGAATCACGCGTACTACGCATTGCACTTAGAAAGGCGTTAAATCCCACTTGATACTGCCTTTCTTCAAAAGTCGATGAAGAATAAACTGAATTTGAAATGTGGATATCATTCCCCTCTTCACTAGATAGCGAGTAAGGACTAATAAAGGCCGACGCCAATGCTGTCGTTAATAGTTTTTTTCTCATAATAGTTTAATTTATAAAATGCAATTTGATTTATATAACTAACAAACCATTGGTAATCAATCAATAAATTTTGAGTATATTTAATTTCAACCGCCAAAAATGAAGGATAAAAGAAAAATAATTAAAATAATGTAAATTTAAACGAAAATAATACATAAGGTTTAATCAGAATTTAGGTTGTAGTTGGTACAAAAACACCATAAAAATCTGCATTCCCCAATAAAGTCAAAGTAAGATAAGTTACAACGTACTGCGCGAATTTTAAAAATTTATGTATGCAGGCTTTCCCCAATAAGGAATGAAAAATATGATAGTTCTTCAGACTTAAATACAATCATTATTTAGAAGCGTAATACCTTGCTAATTATCATTTCAAATGAATAAGGCTCGGAAAAAATCTATATAAGTAGGCGTTTTTTCCTAAATCATTTGGACCTTTTTCAACTCATGCGATCTAAAACTTTATGATATTTAGAACTGTAGTGGGATGGGGAAATGAATCAGTAACGACTCTAAAGCATAGGATAATAGCGGAATGAAAAATACCATCAGGTAATATCTACGGCTCTATATTTAAAGAGGCTTTGTATCGATGTAAAGAATAACGATGAATCGGAATAAGGCTTGAAAGCAAAAGCACATCTCAACTTATCTGCTAGTGCTTCACTACAAACAAGACATGTAGTATCCAGCATAAAGACGGAGCCGCTGAAATCATAAACGCTTAAACCACCTCCGCTACCATTGCCACTCGCTTCACCACTACCAACCTCACTACCCTCTGTTGGATTGAGAGACCTAATATTCTCATTCGACGAGCTTGCAGGTTCATATTTTACAGCTTTAGTCAGCCTATTTTTTGAGTTATCAGTTCAATAAAACCATCTTGATCATTATCAAGAGTAAAGGTTAGTTCACAGCGCTCAAAAGTGTCTACGTCTTTGTTATAGTTTGAATTTGCAGCAATAGTGATATTGCTACTGATATTCAAGCTACTATCATCCAAAAGGTGCACAGACTCAGGGGTTAAAGCTGAAAAATATGGGTACTTTCCTTCTTCTATATTCTCACCGTTAGTGATTTTCAGGTCACCGCTAGCGCAAACTGAGTGTAGACATGATGGTGGTTAGCTCAAAGCACCCAAAGCCAATGAAATTATATTTGGCTACCGCTATCTGATGCAACGCGCGGCACTTGAGCTCTCCACTATCGTGAATATCTTCAATATAGACAACTCGACCGATGTGGCCTTTCAATTGGCTAACGGCACCAGTGGTGAATCTAATTCAACAGAAGGTGATGGAATAAAAAAAGCCGAACAGTTAAGTTCGGCTTTGAAATCGTATTATCACTATTAATAGACAGAGCGACGACTAACAGAGAGGCAATTACGCACTAATGATTCTTGCGACTGCATTACGAATGTCAGAGTCAGCCGCGTTTGCTGGCAGGCTGAATGAGATGTATTGGTCACCGCGGAAGCTCAGTGAACGGTCAATTTCGACTAAGCAGTGCACCATAGAGCCATCTACAATAAACGACAGTTCGATTTCTTTATTATTCACGAAGCCGCCGCTACGAAATTCAATCTCTTGGTAACAACCCGAACGTGAAGCGAAGGTATTCCCTTTCAAGTAGCCCTTCTCTACGTCTGCTTTCACCATTGTCATGCCCGAAGCTTCAACACCTTGAATGATTTTCGCGACTGTTGGCAATGGGTGAACGGAGATAAAATCACGGTCTTTAGGATCAATTGCGAAGCCGATATCTAAGTTGGTTTCTACCCAAACATGGCACTGATTCATTTTTGCGTTCAATGCCGTCACTGGCGTTTCATCGTTCAGTTTAAGGTGAAATGGCACCAACTTAGTTTCACCGGGTTGAATCACAAACGGCTCTACAGCTTGAATACGACCGAGTGAAAAGGTTTCGTAGCTAGTGCTGTCTTCTGTTTCCACCTTCACTTCTGTGTTGAGAACCAAGTTAATCATGTCGATTTGTTGCTCAACATCACCACCAATGATGTGAACGTTGCCAGACAACTCGCCACCTTGGAAAACGTCAATATTATCTAAGACGGTATCGACCTTAGCTGCACCTATGCCTAGCGAGGCCTTTAATTTCTTAAACATATTCTTTCCCTTTGTAATTATCTGATCTACGAATAGTTATTGCGTGACAATTTGCGACACTTGCCCCACAGAATCAAGACATTTGCGCTATCTATGTTGAACAAGCTCACATCCTCTGAGGAAATGTTGAAATCGTGAAAAAATCCGTTACTCTATTTGTATAGTCAAATAAGGTTTCATTATGTCGAAAGCACCGCTCTACCTGCAAATAAAACAGTTCATAGACGATAAGATCAGCAATGGTCATTGGCCGGTTGGCTATCAAATCACCACGGAACTCGAACTCACAGAGCAGTTCAACGTGAGTAGAATGACGGTGAATAAAGCCATTCGAGATCTTGTATCTGAAGGCAAGCTAATTCGGAAACCAAGACTGGGCACTTTTGTATGTGAGCCAGAGGAAAAAGCGCAATCTCCCCTACTTGATATCAACAACATCGCACAAGAGATCAAAGACCGTGGCCAAACGTACACAAGCCAAGTGATCAAGCACAATAGTATCAAGGCAGATGAGAGCACCGCTACACGGTTAGGTGTGATGATCAATGCGGAAGTCTTCTATAGTGAAATCATCCACTTTGCCGATAACACACCTATACAACTAGAAGCTCGCTGGGTAAACTCGCAAGCAGCTCCCCAATACTTAGAACAAGACTTTTCAACCTCAACACCGAATGAATACCTTTCCAAAAGTTGCCCGTTGAGTGCGATTGAGCACACAGTCGAAGCCATCGTTCCAGACTCCAACATCCGTCAAGCACTAAAGCTAACGGAATCAGAACCTTGCTTGCTTCTTAATAGAAGAACATGGAGCAAGGAGCGCCTTATCAGCTTTGCATTACTCTACCACCCAGGCTCTAAGTACAAATTAAGCTCTAAGATCGTTTTAGATTAAAGAATATCATCCTGATCGCCGATCACATTTTTGCAACATCAACTTGATTCGGGTCAGTATTTAGCCTATTTATTTGTATATACATTTATTGTTTAGCAAAGATCTAGGTGATTATGAATTTGATCCTCAAAAATGCACGAGTGGTCTCGATGAGCTTGGGAGCCGACGGTTATCAACCTTCTTCCCCGCAAGATATCGTTATCGAAAACGGTAAGATCGTATCCTTGTCTCACTCAAGCGATGAGTCACTTCATTGTGACACCGCGAGTGCTAGCCGCTCTGTTGATCACATCATCTACGACTGTAAAAACAAGCTCGTTACCCCAGGTTTGATTGATTGCCACACACATCTAGTGTTTGCAGGTAATCGTGCCAATGAGTTTGAACAACGCTTAAATGGTGTCTCCTACACCGACATCGCAAAGCAAGGCGGTGGTATTTTAGCGACAGTAACGGCGACACGAGCTGCACAAGAAGCCGAACTGGTTGAGATGGCGCTGCCTAGATTAGACGGCCTGCTAAGAAGTGGTGTCACCAGCGTTGAAGTAAAGTCTGGCTATGGTTTAACGCTTGATGATGAACTCAAGATGTTACGTGCTGCTAAAGCCTTAGAAAACCACCGTCGTATTAAAATAACCACCACACTCCTTGCAGCACATGCTGTACCTCCAGAATATAAAGAACAGCCAGTTCGTTACGTTGATCTGGTATGCCAAGAGATCATCCCTAAAGCCGCAGAGCAAAGACTAGCTGACGCAGTCGACGTATTCTGTGAATCGATCGGCTTCAACCTAGAACAAACTGAGCGTGTATTTGCGGCAGCTAAAGAACATGGGCTAGCGATCAAAGGCCACACAGAGCAGCTTTCTAACATGGGCGGCAGTGCGCTTGCCGCTAAATACGGTGCTCTGTCTGTTGATCATGTTGAGTACCTAGATGAAACCGGAGTAAAAGCACTGGCGGAATCAGGTACTGTCGCTACCTTATTACCGGGCGCTTTCTACTTTTTGAAAGAGACTCAACAGCCACCTATTGCCCTACTTCGCGAGCACAACATCCCAATGGCAATCGCGACCGACTTAAACCCCGGCACTTCCCCCTTTGCGGACTTAACGCTGATGATGAACATGAGCTGCACCCTATTTGGTACAACCCCAGAAGAAGCATTACGTGGGGTAACTTGCCATGCAGCTGCTGCCATTGGCGAGTCACAAAACAGAGGCAAAATTGAAGTGGGTTACTCTGCTGATTTGGCTATCTGGAATATCGAGCACCCTGCCGACTTAAGCTATCAAGTTGGTGTTCCTCACCTGCATAAGCGCATTGTTAATGGCGAGGTCTGTCATGACTCAATCTAAATCCAGCTGCACTAATACAGTATCCACCACTCACAACTTTGTGTGGACGGGGCGTAATGACCTTGAAGATGGTGAGCTCGGTACTCGTGTTCATCACATTACCACGCAAGTACAAAGTAATGTTTTAAATGAAGGGCTTACTGACAACGCTGTTGCCTTGGTTGGCTTTGCTAGCGATGCCGGAGTGGCAAGAAATAAAGGACGTGTTGGCGCAAAACAAGCACCTAATTTGATTCGCCAAGCATTAGCCAATATGGCTTGGCACAGTGATACACGCATTAATGATCTTGGCGATATCGAATGTAGCGATGATCAATTAGAACTCAGCCAAAAGCAGTGCGCTACTGTGATTGCCAATGCGCTATCCACCAGCAAAGTGATTACCCTTGGCGGTGGTCACGAAGTCGCTTGGGCTTCTTTCCAAGGCCTAGCTGAGCATCTTCACAGAACTCAATCAGATCACAAACCTAAGATAGGCATCGTTAACTTTGATGCTCACTTTGACCTTCGTGAATTTGAAAGCGACATCGCTGACGTCAAACCAAGCTCAGGCACACCCTTTAATCAGATTAGCGAATACTGCCACACACATCAGTGGCCATTTCATTACGCGTGTCTCGGTGTAAGTGCCGCCAGCAATACCAAAGCGCTGTTCAACAAAGCCGACCAACTTGGTGTGTGGTACGAACATGATCGCGATATCACCCAAGTAAACCAAATTGCTCAACTAGTTAAGTTGCAAAAATTCATCGCTGAGTGTGATTACCTCTATCTCACTATTGATCTCGATGTCTTCCCAGCGGCGACTGCGCCGGGTGTTAGTGCCCCAGCAGCAAGAGGCGTTAGCTATGAAGCGCTCGCGCCTTTCCTAGAACAGATTTTTAAACACAGTGAGAAACTCATTATCGCGGACATTGCGGAATATAACCCAGACTACGACGTCGACGGTCAAACGGCTCGATTGGCGGCACGTTTGTGTTGGGATATTGCCCGTGCAATGACCAGTGAATAAGCCAGCTATATAGATAAATACAACTACAACGATATAACGTGAAACAGAAGGAATTTCAAAATGACGGAACACCACAACAGTGACCCTCGTCTCGACACGACTCGCGAAATTCGCGCACCTCATGGCACCACTTTGCGCGCAAAATCTTGGTTAACAGAAGCACCCCTTCGTATGCTAATGAACAACCTAGATCCTGATGTGGCAGAACACCCACATGCACTGGTTGTGTATGGCGGTATTGGTCGTGCAGCACGTGATTGGAAATGTTACGACAAGATTGTTGAAGTATTAGAGCGTTTAGAAGACGACCAAACATTACTTGTTCAGTCTGGTAAACCTGTAGGCGTGTTCCCGACTCATAAAAACGCACCTCGCGTGTTAATCGCTAACTCGAACCTTGTTCCACACTGGGCAAACTGGGAACATTTCAACGAGCTCGATAAAGAAGGCTTGATGATGTACGGCCAAATGACCGCAGGTAGCTGGATCTACATCGGTTCACAAGGCATCGTTCAAGGTACTTACGAAACCTTTGTCGCTATCGCGAAGAAACACTTCCAAGGCGAAGCAAAAGGCAAATGGGTACTCACCGGTGGCCTTGGCGGCATGGGTGGCGCTCAACCTCTTGCAGCTACCATGGCTGGCTTCTCAATGATTGCGGTTGAATGCGATGAATCACGAATTGATTACCGCCTGCGTACTGGTTATGTAGACAAGAAAGCCACCAGCCTAGACGAAGCGATGGCTATTATTAAAGAGTCTGACACACCTATTTCTGTTGGCCTGCTAGGTAACGCTGCGGATGTTTTCCCTGAGTTAGTAGAGCGAAACATCACACCAGATGTCGTTACTGACCAAACCTCTGCCCATGACCCTCTGAACGGCTATTTGCCACAAGGTTGGACGATGGAGAAAGCCGCACAAGAGCGCACTATTGATGAAGCTAAGGTCGTTAAGGCAGCTAAACAATCGATGGCGATTCAAGTTCAAGCGATGCTAGACCTGCAATATCGCGGCGCTGCAACCGTGGACTACGGCAACAACATTCGCCAAATGGCACTGGAAAAAGGCGTAGAAAACGCGTTCGATTTCCCGGGTTTCGTTCCTGCTTATATTCGTCCACTGTTCTGTGAAGGTATCGGTCCATTCCGTTGGGCAGCACTGTCTGGTGACCCAGAAGATATCTACAAAACAGACCAAAAAGTAAAAGAGCTGATTCCAGACAATCCTCACCTGCACAACTGGCTAGATATGGCTCGTGAACGCATTCAGTTCCAAGGTCTACCGGCACGTATCTGTTGGGTTGGCCTGAAAGATCGCGAACGCTTAGGTCAAGCCTTCAATGAAATGGTGAAAAATGGCGAGCTGAAAGCACCAGTAGTTATCGGTCGTGACCACCTAGATTCAGGTTCGGTGGCAAGTCCGAACCGTGAAACAGAAGGCATGATGGATGGTTCTGATGCCGTATCAGATTGGCCTCTATTGAATGCACTGCTAAACACAGCTGGCGGCGCAACTTGGGTTTCTTTACACCATGGCGGCGGCGTTGGCATGGGCTTCTCGCAACACTCAGGTATGGTGATTTGTTGTGACGGCAGTGAGGATGCATCACAGCGTATTGCTCGCGTACTTCACAATGATCCAGCAACAGGCGTTATGCGTCATGCAGATGCGGGTTACGACATTGCTAAACAGTGTGCAAAAGAACAGAAACTTGATTTACCTATGCTGAACGAAGAACTTCGTCGCCTTTAATGTCTGGAGAGAACATGTTGAATTTATTACTTAAACCAGGGCATCTAGGTCTATCTGAACTGCGTAAAATCAGCCGCAGCCCGGTGAATTTGTCGCTAGACCCTGCAGCTATTCCAGATATTGAAGCAAGCATGCAGGTTGTAGAGCAAGTGATCGCTGAAGACCGCACTGTCTATGGCATCAACACGGGCTTTGGCTTACTGGCGAACACAAAGATCGCCCCAGAAGATCTCGAAGTTCTACAGAAAAGTATCGTACTTTCTCACGCAGCAGGCATCGGTAAGTTCATGTCTGACGAAACCGTGCGCTTGATGATGGTACTCAAGATTAACAGCTTGTCTCGTGGCTACTCAGGTATCCGACTCAAAGTGATCAATGCCCTTATCGATCTAGTGAACGCGCAGGTCTACCCTTGTGTGCCACAAAAAGGCTCGGTAGGTGCATCAGGTGACCTTGCTCCCCTCGCCCACATGAGTACCGTTCTACTTGGTGAAGGCCAAGCTCGTCACAACGGTAAAATTATTACTGGTTTAGAAGCGATGAAGATCGCGGGACTAGAGCCAATCACACTCGCTCCTAAAGAAGGTTTAGCGCTACTCAACGGTACGCAAGCATCCACCGCATTCGCCTTAGAAGGCCTATTCGCAGCAGAAGACTTGTTCGCGTCTGCGACAGTATGTGGCGCGATGTCTGTTGAAGCAGCACTGGGTAGCCGCCGCCCATTTGATCCTCGTATTCACCGCGTTCGTGGTCACCGTGGGCAAATGGACGCTGCGCTTGCTTACCGTCATCTGCTTGACCAGAAGAGTGAAATTGGTGAGTCACACACGTGTTGTGAAAAGGTTCAAGACCCTTACTCACTGCGTTGTCAGCCTCAAGTGATGGGCGCGTGTCTACAGCAGATCCGCAACTCAGCAGAAACACTGATGGTTGAAGCGAATTCCGTATCGGACAACCCACTGGTCTTTGCGGACGATGGTGACATCATTTCGGGTGGTAACTTCCACGCAGAACCCGTTGCTATGGCCGCAGATAATCTAGCCTTAGCCATTGCTGAAATCGGTAGTTTGTCAGAGCGTCGAATGGCACTGCTGATTGATAGCGCGCTAAGTAAACTTCCACCGTTCTTAGTCGACAATGGCGGAGTTAACTCTGGCTTTATGATTGCTCAGGTTACCTCAGCAGCTTTAGCTAGTGAAAACAAAACACTGGCTCATCCAGCTTCTGTAGACAGCTTGCCAACGTCCGCTAACCAAGAAGATCATGTGTCTATGGCAACCTTTGCTGGTCGTCGTCTCCGTGACATGGCAGAGAACACTCGTGGAATCTTGGCAGTTGAGTATTTAGCGGCAGCGCAAGGCTTGGATTTTAGAGCACCGAATCTATCTTCACCTCGAGTAGAAGAAGCGAAACAGATCCTGCGTGAAAAAGTCAGCTTCTACGACAAAGACCGCTACTTCGCACCGGACATCGAGCAAGCTAACTTATTGCTCAAATTGTCTGTGCACAACCACTTAATGCCTGAAGGTATTTTGTGTAGCTTTTAAGTCGTGAAATAACACGTCATATAAACAAGGGCTATCGATTAGCCCTTGTTGCATTGAGCCAGTCACCATATCCCCTGTAAAACTGCCACATACCATCCAACGTATCTATCTAATTGACTGATATATATGCAAAGTTAACTGGATAGACCATTAGAACGAAGTTAGTTAGCTATAATCCACCCCAGATTTGATGACTAATAGCGATACTATGTTTCTGACACCTTACTTTTCTACTGAAGACAATCAATTTCAATTCACTCGTGAACAAGCAAGCCACTTTGCTAAAAAAGTAGCTGGCGATTTCAACCCAATTCACGATGAAGACAACAAGCGCTTCTGTGTTCCTGGCGATCTTTTATTTGCGGTTCTTCTGCAAAAAGAAGGCATCAGCCAAAAAATGCGTTTTGATTTTTCAGGTATGGTAGGTAACGGTATTGCGTTAAGCGTTGATAACAAGTGTGAAAAAGAGAGCTCACTTATCGATGCAAATGGTAAAGAGTACCTACACATGTCTTGTGAAGGTGAGAAGAGCCACGATCAAGCATTCATCGAGCACGTAGTAACGAACTACGTTAAGTTCTCAGGTATGAACTTCCCTCACATCATGGTTCCTCTTATGGAAGAGCAACAAATGATGATCAACTGCCAACGTCCTCTTGTGATTTACGAGAGCATGGAAGTTGAGTTTACTCGCCTAGACCTTTCTCACCCAGAAGTTGAATTCTCTGGTGCGACTTTTGACGTTGAAGGCAAGCGTGGCACCGTGACCCTGAACTTCGATTTCAAAGAAGATGGCGAAGTAGTCGGTAAAGGCGTGAAGCGCATGGTAGCAAGCGGCCTTAAGCCATACGACCAAGCTTCTGTAGACGACCTAGTAAACCGCTTCAACGAGCGCAAAGAGATGTTTCTAGCTCAGTTCGCAGCTGCCGCTTAAGTAAGCCAACACAGAATTAAAAAGCCCAGCTTGATATCCTCAAGCTGGGCTTTTTTCATTCTAAACAATAGATATTGGTTTAAGTCACAGCTATTTACTGAGTACCTTTCCTCTTCGATAACGAAAGTGACTTACGCATCATCGTGCCACCCAACAGCATCGCTAGCCAATACCAACCCATTGAACCACCTGTCTTTTTGGTAGTTGGATCTTCCACCAAGCTTAGCTCTTTAATCTCATTACTATAAGCAAAGTTCTTAATGGTCACTCTGTCATGCCCTGCAGAACCCACCTCATCTTTGCTGTACGCAATCATGAAGCTATTGTCTTTAGCTCTCGCCATTGGCATTTCAACAGTCCCAGATAATTGCCCCGCAAACACGCCGACTTCAAAGCCGTTAATGTAGATCTCCATGTAGTCACGATCTGCTTCAGAAAAGACAGTGAGATCCAAAGATACGGTACCAGCTGGGATCCCGTCGACAATGAATGCGGTGGACTGGCTATTACCAATATCCGGTGACGCTATCGTATCCCCTTCAACATCCCAAGCTTCTGTGCTGTAGACTGCATTCTTAGGTATCGTGACGAGTGAATTCACCGTATTAGAAACCTCATTCGCGCCAATAGCATACGCCCTTGATGTCACTACACCCGCTAGTGAGTCGGTTGACACCTTGATACCAAAATCATGGTTACCCACTGAGTCTATGTTGTAGCTTACAACCACATCACACCCTTCATTCGGTGATAACGTCGCACAACTATTGCTCTTTATAATCGCACTACCATTGTAGGTTATAGGATCGTTTGTACCAGCAGCCAAAGATACGTTGGTTACGTTAATCTCTTGATCAGATTTGTTCGTAAATTCAAACTTGTGTTCAATCGGTCCCAAAGGTCGAGCGCCTAGCATCACCTTAGTTTGGTAGCTAAAGCCTGCCGTCTTCTTACCTATCCAGTCAGCAAAGTGGCTTATGTTGGTGTAGACACCGTATGCCTCTGGCTGAGCGCAACCTTCTCCCCAACTCACAAGACCTAACTGTTCGTAGTGACCATTGGTAGATATCATGATTGGGCCACCGCTATCCCCGCTACATGAATCGCGGCCGCCTTCTTTGTAACCGGCACAAAAAGCATCAGCGCCAATATCTGAATATCCATCTCCTTGACCAAGGTTACAGTCTCTCTGACTAACTAACGGAACATTCACTTGATGCAACTGGCTCGTAGATGAGTATTGCTCTTCTGATGAATTCTGATCACCCCAACCTATGACGGTTAACATCTGACCTGCATTCAAGTTATCACGAACATAACCATCGACAAGACTGACGGTAGGTTCCGCAGGTTTTTCGCTAAGCTCAATAATGGCGATGTCATTACTCGCAGGCTCTTGAGTATAACTTCCATGAGCATATATTTGCTCAACAGAATAGCGGTGCTGCTCTACGTCGGGCGAAGAAAGATCAGAGACACCAATGACAACCTCAAAATCTTGGTTGCTGCTTGCTTCGATACAGTGCGCTGCTGTGAGTACATATCGCTCACCAATGAAACTTGCACCGCAGAACTGCCCTTCGTAGGCATCCACATTTTTTGAAACAAGCGCGACCATAAATGGCCAGCTACCTTTTGCTGCTTCGTTACCATTGATAATTTGAGGAGAAATATCTGCCAACACTGGCATTGAAGAGAGGCCAACCGCACAAATACTTAATGGCAGCCATTTTGTCTGGATAACTTTCATTACCTAACCTTTCATTTGTTTTAATAATGGCGGGCAGGTTATTTGATAAAGAATAAATATAAACGGTAAGCACATCAAAATATGGCTTACCTTGAAAACGTAACGGGTATTAGTAGTGAGTTAACTCATTACCCCACAGAGTAAATCAGACCCAACGTCTAACATCTTTTTTGTAAACAACATGTTCGGCACCGAATAATTGCTCTAGTACTCGCTCTTCTGGTTTGATTTGGAACTGATTGATACCAAGTTAGAAACGGAAATTGGAGATAGCTATAACCGTAAATTCAGATCAACAAAGCCCAGCTGATTTCATCCAGCTGGGCTTTTCGCGTTTAACTACAGTTGATAATTTGGCTATCAATCTTAAGCTAGCGCAAGTAGTGCAGCCTACTGATCACCTTTCATCTTCATTGGTGAAAATGACTTACGCACGATCACGCCGCCTAAAAGCACAAATAACCAATGCCAAGCCAGAGAACCACCGCTGCCGCCCCCAGAGCTTTTTGCGTTTTGAGTTCCTTCAGCTTTAGATATCTTTATCTCATCGGTATACGCAAAGTTTGTAATCGTAACTCTGTCGTCCCCATCAGAACCAAACCAATCTTTCACATATTTAATCATAAAACTATTATTAGCATCTCGAACCAACGGTAGGTTCACCGAGCCAGAAAGCTCACCCGATTCTTTATCGAATTCTTCTCCGTTGAGGTAGTACTTAACGTAATCATGATCCATTTCAGACGATAATGTAATATCGAAAGAGACCGTACCTGTAGGGATACCCTCAACAACCAACATTGTCGATTCACTATTACCTATTGATGGAGAGACGATTGTTGCTCCTTCGATACCCCACGCTTGTGTGCTGTAGACACCACTGTTTGGTATACTGACATAAGAGTTCACAGTATTCGTTACAGATCTCGCTCCGATTACAGAAGCCGTTGATGTGACCGTGCCCAATAGTGAATCAGTGTCAACATTAATTCCAAACTTATGTTCGCCAATTGAGTTTAGGTTATAAGTCACCACTACTTCACAGCTTTGTCCTGCTGTTAAAGTGCTACATCCGTTGTCCGTTATAACGGTGTCGTAATAAGGTACAGGAGAAACATGATTCACTTCGATATTTTGATCTGATTTGTTGGTAAATTCAAAAGTATGTGAGATCGGCGCCAATAATCTTGCACCTAACATTTCCATTTGACGATAACTAAAACCCGCTTTCTGTTCATTAATCCAATCATCAAAGTAACTAATATTAGTATAGACTCCGTAAGCGTTGGCCTGTGCACAGCCTTTACCCCAGCTTACAATGCCCAGTTGCTCATATATTCCATTTGTCGACACAACGATTGGACCACCACTGTCACCCTGACAAGAGTCATAACCACCGTCTCTGTAACCCGCACAGAATGCATCACTGCCAACAACGCCATAGACACTATTACATTCATGCTGGTTAACTAAAGGAACATCCACCTGATACAGCTCACTCTTAGATACGGAACCATCTGATGGGTCCTGATCTCCCCAGCCCATCACAGTTAGCATCTGGCCATCATTGAGGTTATCGCGAACATAACCGTCAACGAGATTAACCACAGATTCCGATGGCTTATCGACTAACTCGATAATCGCTATATCATTACCTTTGGCTTTAGAGTTATAGTATTGATGTACATAAATATTCTCAACAGTGTATCTATGTTGTGCAGCTTGAGAAGCAGAGAGGTTGGATACGCCAATCACCACATCGAGATCTTCACGACCATTACCGTCTACGCAGTGAGCAGCCGTGAGGACATATCTCTCACCAATCAAGCTCGCACCACAAAACTGACCGTCATAAGCGTTCACGTTTCTTGAGACTAGCGCAGCCATAAATGGCCAATTACCTTGTGTTGCTTCTTTACCGTTTATAATTCGAGCTGAAACATCTGCCAACGCCGATGTTGAAGACAGACCCACTGCACAAAAGCCTAACGACAACCATTTAGCCTGAACAAATTTCATTACCTAGCCTTTTATTTATTTTAATAATGTGGATAAGCTATTTTATAAAAGGTAGATATAAAACCAAATTTATAACTAAGTGTGATAGGTATCGATTAAATGGTAACATTTTTACGTTGTAGCTTTGCTTTAAGGAGGTTTGTTACACCCAACGTCTAACCTTTTGTTTGTAATCAACATATTCGGCACCGAATAATTGCTCTAGCGCTCGCTCTTCTGGTTTGATTTGGAACTGATTCATGTAGATAACAAAAGCAAAACTCAGCAAGACGCTGAAAATATTCTGGAAGAAATAACCAAAGCAGAACAGTAAAATGAAAAGGCCTAAATACATTGGGTTTCTCGTGTATCCAAAAACCCCGCTATCAACGACGGTAGAGGCGGTTTCGACTTTAATTGGATTAACGGTCGTTTTCTGTTTTCGAAACTCCCAAACACCAGCTAATCCAATAACGCCGCTCAAAACGATTCCGACACCAAGAATGATGAACTTAAACGGCATCCCGATCGCGCCTGTACTCAACTGTTGCGCACTGAAATAAGAGGCGACTAAAACCAATATAAACAGAGCAACTGGTGGGACTTTCAACTCAAGAAATTTCATAGCTTTCCTTATTAACAATTCCATTGTTAGTTCAGAAAAAAGCCCAGCAATTGCTGGGCTAAATAGTTTAAAGAATTTGTGCGAGTGCCTGTAATGGGTGGGCGAGCTTCTCACCTTCAAAACGCTTAACTTGGCTACGGCAAGAGTATCCGGTCGCTAAACAGCGCTCTTTTGGTAAGTCTTGCATCCTTGGCTTCCAACTTAAACCGAAGATGTCTTTCGACATTTGTAACTTATCGACTTCATGTCCGAACGTCCCCGCCATGCCACAACAGCCTACAGGTACGCTAGTAAGGGCTGCTCCAAAGTGTTGGAAGATAGCGCCCCACTCTTTTTCAGCATTTGGCATCTTGGTTTTCTCGGTACAGTGAGAAAATAAATACCACATCTCTTCACTTGCAGAGCGCGCTTCATAGTCACCGAGCGATGGTAATAACCATTCATGAACAGTGAGCACATCAAAGTCACCACGCTTATCCGCTAAGATCTCGACATATTCGTCGCGATAGCAAAGTACCAAAGCTGGATCCACACCCACGAGTGGAATACCAATATCTGCGACCATCGACAAGAAATCAGAAGTGGATTTCGCCTCGCGCGCAAAACGACTTAAGAAGCCCTTGATGTGCAGCGCCTTACCATTTGGTTTAAACGGCAGTAGCACTGGTGTTTTGCCAAGCTTTTGAGCCAGAGTGACGAAGTCTTCAACCACCTCTGCATCATAGAAGCTGGTAAACGGGTCTTGAACGATCAACACGTGCTGTTTCTTCTCTTCCGAAGAGAGCCCTTCTAGGTATTGAATATCAAAAAGTTGCAGCTCTTTGCTTGCCAGACGATTTTTGAGCGTAGGCACCGACATCAGTGGTGCATCGACATAACCGACTGTTTTCGCTGTTGCAGATTGAACCCACTTTTGCCCCAATGCAGCATTAACGACCTTTGGCGCTTTCGCCATTAGTGGCAGCATGGTTTCAATGTTAGCCACCAAGTAATCTTTCGCTGGTCGTTGATAGCGTGAGTAATAGATATTTAAGAATCGTGAGCGGAAACTTGGTACATCAACTTTGATTGGACATTGGCTCGCACACGCTTTACATGCAAGACAACCATTCATCGCTTCATGTACTTCGTGCGAGAAATCGTACTCGTGGCGTTTGTTCATGGTGTTACGAACGCGCTCAACCATAGTTTTGACCGGAGTATCATCTTTAAGCGCTTCTTGCTCTAAATCGAGAATATCCACGCCTTGCTCAGTTAGCTGACGTAACCACTCTCTGACTAAACCAGCACGACCTTTTGGTGAATGGCGACGGTCAGCAGTGACTTTCATAGAAGGACACATTGGCGAGCTCGTGTCGTAGTTGAAGCACAAGCCGTTACCGTTACACTCCATTGCTTGCTTAAAGCTGTCGCGCACTTGAACGTCGATCTGGCGATCATAAAAGCCACGCTTGGTGTCGGTCACTTTCACCAACTCAGCGTCACTTTCTAAAGGTGTACAGATCTTGCCTGGGTTCATCTTATTATGTGGGTCGAATGCCGCTTTAACACGTCGAAGCTCGGTAAACAGTTCTTCACCGAAGAAGTCAGGACCGTACTCAGAGCGGAAGCCTTTACCGTGCTCACCCCACATTAAGCCACCGTATTTCGCCACCAGCTTAACCACTTCATCAGAGACTTCGTGCATTAAGGCTTCTTGCATTGGGTCACATAGGTCAAGTGCCGGACGGACGTGTAGAACACCCGCATCAACGTGACCGAACATGCCGTAATTCAGCTCTTTCGAATCAAGTAGCACTCTAAATTCAGCGATGAAGTCAGCCAAATTTTCAGGTGGTACACAAGTATCTTCAGCAAAAGCGACTGGCTTAGCACGACCTTTCGCCGCACCTAATAGGCCTACCGCTTTTTTACGCATGTTGTAGATTCGACCAATGCTCGCCAAATCGCTGCATACTTGGAAGCCAATCACGCCCGCTTCTTCGCTCTCAACCATAGTTTCAAGTTTGGCTGTCAGCGATTGAACTTGCTGTTCAACTTCCGCTTCATCTTGGCCCGCAAACTCAACCATGTTGATGCCAAGCATCTCTTTGTTAGGAACGTCCGTCAGCAGGTCGCTCACGGTATGCCAAACAATGTCTTGTTTCGCTAGGTTCAATACTCTTGAATCGACCGTCTCTACAGAGAGAGCCTTCGCTTCAACCATGAACGGTGCGTTACGCAGGGCAGAATCAAACGTGTTGTATTTCACGTTAACCAGAGTTCGCGCTTTCGGGATTGGGGTTAGATTTAGCTTTGCTTCAGTAATGAATGCTAAAGAGCCTTCTGCGCCACATAGCACACGAGTAAGGTCAAAGCTGTCATCATCATTGATAGCATTCTTAAGGTCGTAGCCCGTCAAAAAGCGGTTCAATGGTGGGAATTTATCGAGGATTTGAGCGCGTTTTTCACGACATACCGCTTCGGTTACCGCAAGCGCATGATGCGCAAACTCGCCCTCTTCCGGTAAACCATGTGATAAATCAGATTCTAAGCACGAACCATCGGCGAATACCGCTTGCAAAGACAACACGTGATCAGACGTTTTACCGTACTTCAATGACCCTTGGCCTGATGCATCAGTATTGATCATGCCACCAAGTGTCGCCCGGTTACTGGTCGAAAGGTCGGGAGAGAAAAAGTAACCGTAAGGGCGAACCGCATCGTTCAATTGGTCTTTAACGATGCCCGACTGAACTCGTACCCAACCTTCCTTCTCATTAATTTCCAGAACCTGATTCATGTAGCGTGATAAATCAACCACAACCCCTTTAGTTAAGGATTGTCCATTGGTTCCGGTACCGCCACCACGAGGAGAAAAAGTTACGCGTTCATAAGCAGATTTAGAACCCACTTTACCGATAAGCACAACGTCGTGTGTTGTTTTGGGAAGAATGACAGCTTGGGGCAATTGCTGATAGACACTGTTATCAGTCGCGACCGCCAAACGGCTAGAATATTGAGATTCAATGTCGCCAGTAAAGCCCGCTGTTTTTAGTTCATCTAAAAAGCGTACAACAACTGGATCGACATCAGCATTGAGTTGAAGTCTTGGTAACATTTGCTTCCTGCCCCTACTTCGCTGATCCTATCAGCATTGGGTTATCTGAGATTTTTAATAATTTTCTTTGAATTTCGTCACTTTACTACTATTAAGATCATATAAAAAGGTGATCAAATCAGAATCTCAGTGCAAGAATGGAGAAATAGTCACTTTCGTCTTAATTCAGTAACAATATATTGAATAACATTTTGTTTAAGACATCTCCACGAGCACATCAAAATGAAAAAAAATAAAACAGTCACCACTGAAGATATTCTTCTTAAGCTATGCCAATCAGTCTCAAGCGTACTTACATCAGCAACGGCTTCTCAGGTGTCCTATTCAGCCATGGTTCAAAAGATCAATAAGACAAGCCTAAAGCCAGATTTTGGCTGCTTCGTTCTATTTGACGGCGGCTTTTCTGGTCTTGTTGTTATCAATTTTACGTCGAAAGCCGCATTAGAGATCTACACCAATTACATGCGTAACATGGGCATGCCGGAAAATGAACTGGCTGTGCTACATACATCTGATGAAGTGGGTGACGTACTAGGTGAATTAATGAACCAGCTAGTTGGTGACTTCACTAATAAGATCCGCAAAGAGCTGCAAACCAACATCACTCAAAACCAACCGAAAATGCTGGCACTGAACAAGCAAGTAAACCTTTCTGTTGATACCAATCTCGATCGTCCACAAGCGCGTCGTGTGACCTTCTCAACTGAAAACAACAATATCTTCTACCTTGAGTTGGCTATGGACAAAACAGAGTTCATCCAACTAGAAGAATTTGAGATTGCAGAAGACGAGTGTCCAGACAGCATTCTTGAAGCAACTCAGAAAAAGATGCAGGAAGATAATAAGCCAACACAAAGCTCAGGCAATGATTCAGCAGCCGATCTGCTTGATGAACTGGGTATCTAGTTTGCGAATCCTCTAGTCATTACCAAAAACCCTGTCACTAACGCCATCTATCTTCTTGATGGCGTTTTTGTTTATGCTCCAAAGTCCGTTTTGCTTAATTAATTGTTACGAACCCAACTCGCCCACTGAGTGAGTTTTGCTTTCTGTTACCCGCCAAAACATGTAAAATGTCGGACTTTTCAAAATTTGCGGTAATGATTAAGTAGTCGATGGATAAGAAAAAAGCCCTAAAGAAAATAGCTAAGTGTCTTGAGCTTGGTAATTCTGCTAACGTCAATGAAGCTGCCAATGCAATCAAAATGGCGCATAACTTGATGCTGAAATATGGTCTCGAAAAAGACGATATTGAATTTATCAAGATGGGCAAGACTCAATCCACGCACCTATTACCCGCAAATATCAGCTCAACACTGCTGCGTGTTATTCGTGGTATCAACACTAAATTTGGCGTAGAAGCTGTACTGCTGAACCATAAAGGTCTCAAGCGTGTAGAGTTCATCGGTGAAGCCGATCGTGCCATCTTTGCAGCCTTTGCTTTCGATATCATCTATCGTGAACTGAATGAACATACTGGCCAATTCCGCAACAGCTTTGCGGGGTCTGGTACGGGTACATTAGAAGTAACCCGTCGCGTGAATTCCTTTGTATCAGGTTGGGTTGAAGGTGCGCTTGAAAAACTACCGACGATCACACCAGACGACGAGTCGAACAACAAAATCAATAACTACATCGATAAAGAGTTCAAAAATATCGACCGCGAAACCTTCAAACAACAACTTAAAGAGGCGATGAAAAATCTCACCGCTGATTACGAAGTTGGCTTGAAGAAAGGCCGTAAATTGTCTGTTAATCGACCAGTTGCTGGGGCACAGGCACCTAAAAAGATATCTAAATCATAGAGCCGCTTTACATTGCTTCAGCGTATTGATAAAAACCATCAATAGGACCTACAGGACTATATGTTTGTCATTCGTAATCCATACGTTTGACAGAAGTACATGATGGAGAAAATACGTTGAAAAAAATCACACTAGCCCTAGCGATTACTGTCGCACTTACGGGTTGTCAGGCAACTCAACGCCAAAACGCTACTACTGGCGAATCTGAGACTAACTCTGCAACTCAAGGCGCTCTAATTGGTGCAATCGCTGGTGCCGTTGCTGGTGCTGCTACCGGTGACTCTAAAGACCGTGGTAAACGTGCTCTTATTGGTGCTGCCGGCGGTGCTGCTGTTGGCGGTGGTATTGGTTACTACTTTGACCGACAAGAAGCGGCACTTCGTGAAGAACTGATGAACTCAGGTGTTCAGGTAGAGCGTGTTGGCGAAAACCAACTTCTACTTCGCCTTGAAAACGGCATTGGTTTCGATTCTGGTTCTTACGCGCTTGAATCAAGCATTCACAACACACTTCGTGGTGTTGCACGTATCCTAGTTGAATACCCAGACACTAGCCTAGTAATCGAAGGTCACACTGACAGTACTGGCAGTGAGTCGACGAACCAAATCCTTTCTGAGCGCCGTGCTGAATCTGTTCGTGCATTCTTGATCTCTCAAGACGTAGCGGCAGGCCGTGCCATTGCTCGTGGTAACGGCGAACGTTACCCACTATGCGACAACAACACGTCTCAAGGCCGTGCTTGTAACCGCCGTGTAGAGATTCAAATCTTGCCACTTAAGTAGCACGATTAAAGCCCAGTCTCCTTTATCTATTGAAATAACCGCTATATAGTTGCTTGTCTGTGGTATGGCTGATTCAAAGCTGTACGACTTTACTATTCACTACATAGCGTCTTGATACTGATATCGGCACTGGGCTTTTTACGAGACTTATCTTTTGCTTATCCTATCCAACTTTCTAACATCATCGCCCCTGAGAACACTGCTTCTAGCCCTTGTTTTATTGCTTTCCTCCCTCGCCCACGCGGCAAATAACAGTGAAGAACGTAGCGCAGCAGATCCATCACCTAAAGACTCGGCATCACAATATCAATTAGCACAAGCGTATGAATTAGGGATAGGCGTCTCTAAAAACATCGATGACGCATTCTATTGGTATTCACAATCCGCGGAAAACGGCAATGCAGATGCACAGTTCAGATTGGCTGAGCTTTACTTGGCCGGAACGGGTGGTGAGCCCGATAACAAATTAGCCTTGGAATGGTTTATCAAAACCGCATTGCAAGGGAACAAGCGAGCGACACTAGAAATCGCCAAGCTCTACGAATCTTCCCCAGAACACGAGCTACTCAGCCCACTAGACTCCGCACAACTTTGGTATGAAGCAGCGTTGCCAAACAACCCAGACGCGGAAGATGGCTACAACCGTGTTCTTGAAGCACAGTTCAACCAACAACGTGCAAAACAGATCTCTTCAATCGAACAGCTCGACGAGGGTATCGGCTCTGAAATAGACAACAGTCAGGGAGCATCTCAGCAAATGCAATCTAACCAAGTGCAATCTAACCAAGTGCAATCTAACCTCTCCAGTTCTAACCTCTTCAGCTCTAACCTAAGTGGCTCTGACTATATGATTGGTACGGCATTGGCGTTACTGATTGTTATCGTGAGTATCAGCGCGACTTTGGTGATCTCGCGAAAAAGAGAGATTCTGAAATCGAGTGACTTGGGAACGCAGAAGCAGGCACTCGAAGCGCAACTGAGCGAGAAGAACCGCGCCATTAAGCAGCAAAAACGTCAATTGCAGACCATGTTCAACGAATTGAAGAAACAAAAAGGCCAAAAAAGTTCGAACAATTTACAGTTAGCCTGTGCACTATTTGGCTACACGCCAAGCTCTCTTCCTAGTCAGAAAAGTATTAAGGTGAGATATAAACAACTATCAAAGATTTATCACCCTGATGGTCAGGGATGTGACGAAGAAATGAAACGTTTGAACAGTGCGCTAAAAACGATCTTACAAAGTGTTACAAAATCGTAAACAACTACACACCTTTATCTTTCCATCTCACAGAGATATCGATTTTATTAGTGTTGCAATCGATCACCTTCTCAAAAACGAGTAACAAACTATTAACTAATAGGTCTCTGTTGTGTCATAATTTGCGCCGAAAATACACCTGACTTAAACAGGTGAGGAGAGAATATGTTCACAATAGAAGGCGTTTGTGATTGGTGCAAAAAGCCAAGCCTAGTAAAAAAGCACGACTACCTAGATGGTAAGTGCCATCATGCATGTAAAGATTGCAATGATATCGCGACCATGGATGTTCGCCAGTTCAATATTGGTGAGATGGAAATGAGAGCAAAAATCTCCCAAGCAACACTGAGATAAGCTACACCATTGAAATATAAGAAAGCGCCTTAGGCGCTTTTTTTGTGCCCAGCGTTTATCTTCTTATCTTCTTATCTTCTTATCTTCTTATCTTCTTATCTTCTTATCTTCTATACAGGTGTATACACTGGTTTTTACAGAAAACTACTGTATACACCTGTATAAAGCTCACACTTTTTTCCATTTTTGAGAAAAACGGAAAAATCATTCAAATTTAATTTATCAATTAATTTCATAGACTTATAATCACAAACTTCATTTCACTCTAAGAAATCGTCCAATAATCCCGCAAAAAGCGCTTGATCTTATAAGCAACAAAAACTACTGTATACACATACAGCATGTATATAAGGACAGCAAAATGATTCAAGCACACGTTAAAGCACAACACTCTAGCCCGCTAATTCACGGCGCATTTGCATCAGCTTCTCGCTCAGCTCATCATTCAACTGATGAAGCGTTATTTGCAAAAATGGCGTTGCTGTCCAATCAACATCAATGGCTACTATTTACGGCTCAAACGCCAAGACCATCCGCTAAGCAGCTGCAGAAGCATAACGTATGCTGCGACCGCGTTATTCACATGAAAGCTTCTCACCAAATGACCGAAGCTGAAACAGTAGAGAAAGCGATCCGCTCTAAGAATGCGAGTGCGATCGTTGCTAGCGCATCAATTGATCAATTTAGCCAACAGTACTTAAGAACATTAGGTATGCGCTTCCAGTGTGAGGTTTTCTTCATGGATTCCAACTCAGAGCGCATTCACTAAACAACATAGCGCTACTAGATAGCTCAGTAATATAGTCCAAATATACTGCCTTCCCCTGCCCTACATTTCGCCTTAAATTTGGTGGATAGTTAGGCAGGGGTTTTTATTTGATTAGCAGATTTAGCAAACGTTTGCTTTTTCTCTGGAAGCAAACGTTAGATTGGGTATAATGCCCGTCTAATCATGTGCACATTGCACTTCTCTGTATGACGTTTGATAAAAGATAGGAATGTCTAAATGAGCCTCGCTGATCAAGTTCTTGCCGTAAATGATGACCTCCCAATCCGCACTGATAAACCTGTCCACAGTGGCAAGGTTCGTTCGGTTTACTGGTTAACTGAAGAAGATAGCCAACGACTAATTAAAGAGAAAGGCTACGACGTAGCACCTGATGCTCCGTTAGCTATCATGGTGATCAGTGACCGTATCTCTGCATTTGATTGTATCTGGCGTGGTGAAGGCAACCTGAAAGGTGTTCCTGGTAAAGGCGCTGCGCTTAATGCTATATCTAACCATTGGTTCAAGCTTTTTAAAGACAACGGTCTTGCTGACAGCCATATTCTTGATATCCCTCACCCATTCGTATGGATTGTACAAAAAGCTCGCCCAGTAATGATTGAGGCGATTTGTCGTCAGTACATCACAGGTTCTATGTGGCGTGCGTACGCACATGGTGAGCGTGAATTCTGTGGTATCGAAATGCCTGAAGGTCTAGAGAAAGACAAGAAACTACCAGAGCTTCTTATCACTCCTTCAACTAAAGGTATTTTGAAAGGCATTCCTGGTGTACCAGAAGCGGACGATGTAAACATCACGCGTCAGAACATCCAAGATAACTTTGCAGCATTTAACTTCTCACAAGAGAGCGATATCGCGCACTACGAGAAGCTATTGAAAGAAGGCTTTAACGTCATCAGTGACGCGTTAGAGAAAGTAGACCAAACCTTCGTTGATACCAAGTTTGAGTTTGGTTACGTGAACGATGCAAAAGGCAAAGAGAAGCTTATCTACATGGACGAAGTGGGCACACCTGACTCATCTCGTATCTGGGATACAGAGCAATACAACAATGGCAACATCGTTGAAAACTCAAAAGAAGGTTTCCGTCAGTTCCTACTTAACTACTTCCCTGATGCCGATATTCTGCTGAATAAAGAGCGTATGCCAGAGCGTGAAGCGCTAGCGCGTGACAATGAATTGCCATTGGATGCCCTGATGTCTCTTTCGCGCACTTACCTTGATATCGCAGCAAAGATTACTGGCGCTGAGATTGTACTGAGCGAAAACCCTAAACAAGAGATCATCGACGTATTGCGTGCTGACTACGGGCTAATCGATTAATCATCTTGTTGATTTAAACACCGTTACGATACAAAAAGGGCCTCAATATTGAGGCCCTTTTTACATATAATTTCAGTCTTGTTTGAGCATCGCTCTCACTGGTACAAGGCTTACAGTTGAATAGTAAATTCTTCTCCAGTATTACCTGCAATCACTAAATGACTACGCGATTCGATGTATTCGATCTGCTCTTCTTCAAGAGAATATGGCATCACTACTTTGAGCTCATTGATGCCTTCTAATTTGGCAAGCTTAAGCAAAGTAACGATGTTCGATTCATCACTCTTACGTGTAGACATCGATTTTAGTGCCATTTGCCATAAGCGATCTTCTGGGCTTGCTAGCTCTTTGATGCTGTCTCGCCAAACGGTACTGAACACTGGAGCGATAGTGGTAAGTGCTTCCAGAAAAGTCCATTTTTTACTGCACGAGGCGCCAAGAAAAGTTGTGTAATCAAACTCTACACGCGTCTCTTTCTGATTATCCATGATGTCCCCCGACACTTTGGCAACACAATATACTCAATATCTATCAACTCTTTCTTTATAGCAATAGGATATAGAAGAATGGTCTTTTATGACCTTTTGATTGGTTAAAATGGCATATAAAAATCAAATTTGTAACATAATCACCACTGAAAAATCATATATGCGCCTATTTGATTAATATTTTGAAGATAAAACTTATCTATCTATTTTATATCAATAATTCGGCTCGCCTTTTTGTACTGAATACGCCAGCCAGACCAAGTCGGTAATTCCCATCTTTTCGGCGGTGATTTTCTACTACCCGACTGATAATGAACGTAAATCAGCTTTCTTCCAACAAGGTACTCAACCTCCAAGTTCAAGTCAGCAAGAGTGAGCGAAAACGGGTACTTTTCAGCGAACTGTGTATATAGCCAACTAGGAATACCTTCAAAAGGAATGTCCGATGCGTCAAACATTTCGAGTTCACTGACATCGGTAACTCCTAGCACTTCAAGCTGCTCAATAAACCACGATTCAAAACTCAGTTGCTCGATATCGGAGGTAAACTTGGTTTGCTCATCCAGCCCAAGTTTGACGTACAGCTGCCAATGCTTGATCTCTCGAGTGCGAGCCTCAGCAAAACCAGGAAGCTGAGTACCACTTACCACCAGATCCACGATAGGTTTTAAAGACAACTGACCTTCTGCAGCAACCAGTTTTGTCGTGATTGTGCGACCTGCGTACACCAAATCCATCTCGGTAAACACACCATCATCATTGACCATAGTTTCACCCTGTTGCCATTCGCCAAGTTCCGCCTCGACCATCAGATCGAGCGTAAGCGGTGCTGTGGTCGTTGCGAGAGTCAGTGTCTGCTTAACCCCTCGCCCAGGGAGGCTGTGAGTATCCAACACCAACATAGCCTGCGCGTTATCAGGAAAACGATGCTGACGACCAAGTACTACCTCTAGTGACCCGTTAGCAAACGCCTCTCTTCTTTTTAAACGGCGCACAAACACCAATTCAGGATGCAGCTTAATGATGGTTTCAAGTAGAGCGGTACGTTGATAACGAGAGGCAACTTCCAACTGAGGGAGCTCAAACACTTCACGCATTTGCTCGGCAAGCCCTTGTGCTTCCGCCAAAGCTTGTTGGTCGATTTCTAGGTGTGGATAATCACAACCACGCACAATCTGAATCAACAAGGTTAAATCACAGCCCTCTTTTTCTTGCTGAGCGAGCGCTTCCAAATGTTCAGCATTATTGGGTAACTGATATAAACGAGCAGGCACAGACAATGCGGCGGTGAGATCGACCATCGCCTCTTTCAATGCTTTGGTTTTAATACGGGTAACAATATCGGCATACAAGGCATCAATCGGCAGTGGGTATAGCTTTTTGCCGTGCTCGGTAATTTGATGGTCGTGGTCAATCGCTTCCATCGTCAGCAAAGTTTGTGTTGCGCTGTGTAACGACTTTTCTGGAATGGGATCGAGGAAAGACAAACTCTCCAAAGTGAAGCCACTGCATGCCGCTGCCAACATCGGCTCAGTCAGCTCTTCACGCTGCAATTCTGGTGGCGTGACTAATTCTAATGCCGCATGCTCACCGTAAAAACGAACACAAACACCGTCCATTACCCTACCCGCACGCCCAGCACGTTGCTTGGCACTCGCGCGTGATATGGATTTCAGCATCAAGGTAGTTCTGCCATTACGTTGAACCGTTCTTCTTTCCAATCCAAAATCGATCACCACACCGATATCGGGAATGGTTAGCGAGGTTTCAGCCACGTTGGTTGCGAGAATGACCTTTCGCAAGCCTCTGCCATCGTTTCTATTACCACTTTCGTTACCCGTATTGCGACCAGATAACGCGAGGTCTCGCTCCTTGTCACTCACCGAGGCATGCAATTTAACAACTTGCAGATCCGGATGTTTTGCCAACGCTTGCTCACACTGCACAATCTCTTTCTTGCCGGGAAGGAAAACCAAGATATCGCCGTGAGATGCTATAAGTTGATGATTCACCTCTTCAGCGATGCGTTGCTCTAGATGCCGACTATCTGGCAAAGCCCTAGATTCATTTGCTCTGTGCTCGATATCAACCTGATAAGTTCGTCCCTCACAACTGATCCTGTTCGCTTGCAGATAACCAGCGAGGCGCTCCCCTTCGATGGTTGCCGATGTGATGACCAAACGGTGGCTCGCCTTCTGCTTGAGGATCGCCACCAGCAAGTCGATGTCCCAACGCCTTTCGTGAAATTCATCCACCACAATTACATCAAAACTCGCTAACCCATCTTCCGCTAACCAACGCAAGGCAATCCCGGGCGTAACGAACACTACATCAGTCTGCTCATTGTATTGTGCTTCAAGCTTGATGGCGTAACCCACTTTGCTGCCCAGCTTCTCACCCGACTCTTTCGCTAGAAACTTAGCTAACGATGTACAAGCGATTCTTCTTGGCTCAACCACCAGCACACGCCCATGTTGAGATGCCCAAATTGGCAAACGCGTTGATTTACCCGAACCGGTTTCAGCTTCTACAACAAGGTGAGAATCGGCGATCTGTTGATGGAAAGTACTTTGATAGCTATCGATGGGAAGTTGAGACATAAAAAGAGAGAGCCGCGAAAAAATGTGAGCAAAGTATAACGAATTATGACGTTAGAATTCGATAACTGTGGGATAGGAGAAAGAATATCATTTTGTTTGCCAAGATCGGGGAGAAACTATTTACAATTGAATAACTAAACCGTTATCATTTTTCAGTTACCATTTCTCCCATATTAGGCATCCAATGAACAACGATAAACGCCCTCTATATATCCCTTATGCTGGTCCTGCTCTACTAAGTACACCCCTTCTAAACAAAGGCAGCGCATTCACTGCTGAAGAGCGTAGCTCTTTTAACCTTGAAGGTTTGTTACCGGAAACAACGGAAACAATCCAAGAGCAAGTTGGACGTGCATATAAACAATATTGTAACTTCGAAAGTGATATGGATAAGCATATCTACCTTCGTAACATCCAAGACACTAATGAAACGCTTTTTTATCGTTTAGTTCAAAACCACATCTCTGAAATGATGCCTATCATTTACACGCCAACGGTTGGCGCAGCATGTGAGAACTTCTCAAATATCTACCGTCGTGGTCGTGGTCTGTTTATCTCTTACCCGAACCGCGATCGTATCGATGATCTACTGAATAATGCGACAAACCACAATGTTAAAGTTATCGTGGTTACGGACGGTGAGCGCATTCTTGGTTTGGGAGACCAAGGTATCGGTGGCATGGGTATTCCAATCGGTAAACTAGCACTGTACACAGCATGTGGCGGTATCAGCCCAGCTTACATGCTACCAATCGTGCTAGATGTTGGTACAAACAACCCTCAACGTCTTGCTGACCCAATGTACATGGGCTGGCGTCACCCTCGTATCACAGGTGCTGACTACGATGCATTCGTTGAAGAGTTCATCCAAGCCGTTCAACGTCGTTGGCCTGATGCGCTAGTTCAGTTCGAAGATTTCGCACAGAAGAACGCAATGCCTCTACTTGAGCGCTATAAAGATCGCATCTGTTGTTTCAACGATGATATCCAAGGTACAGCAGCGGTAACTGTGGGTTCTCTACTTGCAGCATGCAAAGCAGCAAACAGCAAACTTTCAGACCAACGTATCACCTTCTTGGGTGCAGGCTCTGCAGGTTGTGGTATCGCAGAAGCAATCATCGCTCAAATGGTGTCTGAAGGTATCAGCGACGAGCAAGCGCGCTCTCAAGTATACATGGTTGACCGTTGGGGCTTACTACAGGAAGGCATGCAGAACCTGCTTGATTTCCAACAGCGCCTAGTTCAAACCAACGCGAACACTAAAGACTGGGAAAGCGATGGTACTGGTTTCTCTCTACTAGACGTTGTTCGTCACGCAAAACCAACAGTATTGGTTGGTGTATCTGGTGCACCGGGTCTATTCAGCAAAGAAGTCATCAAAGAGATGAACCTTCACTGCGAACGCCCTATCGTGTTCCCACTATCGAACCCAACAAGCCGTGTTGAAGCAACACCAAACGACATCATTCGTTGGACAGATGGTAAAGCACTAGTCGCAACAGGTAGCCCATTTGAGCCAGTGGTTCACAACGGCACAACTTACCCTATCGCTCAGTGTAACAACAGCTACATCTTCCCAGGTATTGGCCTTGGTGTGTTGGCTGTGAACGCTTCACGTATCACTGACGAAATGCTAATGGAATCGAGCCGTGCACTTGCGACGTGTTCTCCACTAGCAATCAATGGTTCTGGTGCTCTACTTCCACCACTGGAAGAGATCCACACTGTATCTAAGAAGATTGCTTTTGCTGTTGGTAAGAAAGCGATCGAACAAGGTGTTGCACTAGAAATCACTGAAGAAGCACTACAACAAGCGATTGACCAGCACTTCTGGCAGCCGGTTTACCGTCGCTACAAGCGTACTGCATTCTAATAGAGCGTACTTGTTCTCAAATACCACTCTTACAAGAGCCTCTGCCATTGCAGGGGCTTTTTTCTTTACATTGTCTTGTCTTTTTAACTGATTTTTCTCATTTTTATTTGGTATTATCGAGCACTCAAAAAATAATGCTCAGTCAAAGGACTATGCCGAGAGTGAAATTCGATTCTCACATTTGCCGTAACTACTTATTAAAAGCATACAAAAAACTGCAAGGTTTTCTGTATGGCGCTTTCATTGTGTTCTTGATAGGCAGCGCTACAGTTATTGCGATCGATTATTGGGTTTCGTGGCAAGCCGAAGACCGCATCATCTATGACATCGATGAGGTGCCAGAAGTAGAGGTTGCCGTGGTACTGGGTACCAGCAAATACTTGGGTAGAACGCTCAACGACTATTACAAACATCGTATTGAAACGGCAATAGAACTGTTCGACCGTGAAAAAGTAGACCAATTTTTATTAAGTGGCGATAACGCTCACCGCTCTTACAATGAGCCGTGGACAATGAAGCGCGACTTGTTAAAAGCGGGGGTTCCTGATGAACGTATCAACCTCGACTACGCGGGCTTTAGAACCTTAGACTCGATTGTTCGTGCGAAAAAGATCTTCGATACCGACAACTTCCTAATCATCACTCAAAAATTCCACTGTGAACGAGCGCTATTTATCGCCAACTCATATGATATTCACGCGCAATGTTTGGCGGTTTCCGGGCCGACTCAACACTCCGGAACATCAATACGCTTACGTGAAGTGTTTGCTCGTACCAAAGCCTTCCTCGACCTATATATTATGGGTACAACCCCGAAATTCCTTGGCCCGAAAGAGCCGATTCAGCCTAGCCCAAAACAAGAAATATCACCAATTCCAAGCCCTATTTCTGCCCCTTCAGAGACCGATGTGTAGAAATCTACACATTTTGAATTTGTTGCCTCACATTTCCCTACTGTTACACAAAAACACACCAACGCCCCTTTATTAACTTAAGTAACATTCCCTCAACAAAGCCCAACCCTACATGAAGTCAATATTCCTCGAAAAACAATAAGCACAGCTCAATGAAGCAAGTGCATCCATAAACGAGGATAAACAAAAGGAGCGCCTTATGACGGCACTTGTTACTACACTGAAACACTGGTTGTTTACCCGCAACAGCATGATATTAATTGGTAATTTCACGCTATTCGCACTCTTGCTCAACACTCTTCCTTTCGAATCACAAGTCAATACTGGTTTGAGTATTCTCGTGTTCGTTGCGGTTCTATGGTTAACCGAAGCTATTCATGTCAGCATCACCGCTCTGCTTGTTCCACTCTTGGCTGTCCTGTTTGGTGTCTTCAACACGCCCGCTGCATTGGCGAACTTCTCTAACCCAATCATCTTCCTATTTTTGGGTGGTTTTGCTCTTGCTGCCGCGCTCAACAAGCAAGAACTTGATAAAGCGATTGCCGACAAAGTACTGCTGATTGCAAAAGGCAGAATGTCGGTCGCAGTATTCATGCTATTCGGTGTGAGTGCTGGTTTGTCGATGTGGATTTCTAACACAGCAACGACCGCAATGATGCTTCCTCTTGTACTTGGTATCATGAACAAAGTAGACCAAAGTGAAGACCGCAATACTTACGTGTTCGTGCTACTGGGTATCGCTTACTGTGCGTCTATCGGTGGTATCGCAACCCTAGTAGGTAGCCCACCGAACGCTATCGCTGCAGCAGAAGTTGGCCTTAGCTTCACAGAGTGGATGGCACTTGGCCTGCCAATCTCGATGATTCTATTGCCAATCGCAATGTTGATTCTTTACGTGATGACCAAGCCAAAACTAAACCACAAGTTCGAGCTAGACCACGCGCCAGTAGAATGGACAAACAGCAAGAAAATCACACTGTCTATCTTCCTACTCACCGTGACTCTGTGGATTTTCGGTAAACCAATCAACGCAATGATCGGCGGCTTCTCTAAGTTCGATAGCTTAGTTGCAATTGGTGCAATCGTACTGCTGGGCACTTCTAGAGCGGTAGAATGGAAAGATGTTGAAAAGACAACCGACTGGGGTGTATTGATTCTATTCGGTGGTGGTATCTGTCTAAGTAACATCCTTAAAGCGACTGGTACCAGTGTATTCCTAGCGCATTCACTAAGTGGCTTCTTAGAGACAGCAGGTGTGCTACTAACGATTCTAGCGGTAGTCGCGTTCGTGGTATTCCTAACAGAATTTGCGAGTAACACAGCAAGTGCAGCATTGTTAGTACCAGTATTCGCCACCATTGCTGAAGCATTAGGTATGTCGCCAGTTATCCTGTCTGCATTAATCGCTGTCGCTGCATCTTGTGCCTTCATGTTACCTGTTGCAACACCACCAAACGCGATTGTATTTGGCTCAGGTCATATCAAGCAGAAAGAGATGATGCGAATTGGTATGGTTCTAAACCTAGTTTGTATCCTAGTGCTAACACTGTTCGCTTGGATCTTCTGGTAATAAACACTGATAAGAGATCTGCATAAGCAAATGCTCTGACGAAACTGGCTGCAGTTCCCCCGCTCAGCCAGTATAAAAATGCCCACTCAATGTGAAGCCATCATTTACTTGAGGCTATCACTAAGCGGGCATTTAAAAAGAAGAATAAAACGATTTCCCTTTTTGGTGGCTCCTCGCCACCTTTTTTGTTTGGGTGTTTGCATACCTATCAAGCAACCATTCCCATTTGGATAACGCCTTCTTACGCCACACTCGGCACAACACGCGTCCAGCCGATAAGCAACATAGAGGCGCACAGCACCCACACCACTGTTGCCAGCGACAGAGTCGACACTAAGCTGTAGCGATAGCTAAACACATACACAGCCCCTAGATAAGCCGCGTATGGCACCAGAGAAAACAGGCCAAACAGTGCGGTAGTACGCAGCTCTACCATGGTTTGCTCTGTGCCGACAATATAATGAGCAATCAAGGCAAAAGTAGGAAACAAAGGTACAAGCCCTGATACATAAAAACTCTTACTTTTCGACAACAGTGCAATCAACAAAACCGCTGCAGCACCAAGCAAACATTTAAAGAACAATGAGATCATTTCAATACGTTATCCAAACAAACCAACAAAAACTCTAGAGAGTAAACTCATACAGCGCCCACAAAAACGCCACACATCACATATTCACGTGTGGCTTATAAAACAATCAAAATAATTTGCAGATTAGTGGCTCAAGATCACCTGATTGCGTCCTGAATGTTTAGCTTGATAGAGCGCCTCGTCAGCGCGAGCAATCGTCTCTGTCACCCTCTCTTGCTTCATTTCAGCAACACCAATGCTGCAGGTCAGTGGGTCACCATGAACCCAAAGGTGTTGGCTAACTAAGAGGAGAATTTTCTCAGCTTTTCTTTGCGCTTCGCCAAGATCAGTCTCAGGGCAAAAAACAATGAACTCTTCACCACCCCATCTCACCAATATATCTGTCGGGCTGATTGCACTACCGACCACCATACTAAATTCTCTTAGAATATGGTCACCCATTTGATGGCCGTATTTGTCGTTCACACTCTTGAAGTAATCAATATCAAGATAGAGCATGCTTAACTTACCGTGCCCTTGTTTGACATGTTGTGACTGCATCTTCAGCCAGTCTCGAATCGCATGCCTGTTAAGGATTCCGGTCAATTCATCACGATGCGCCATTTCCGAGAACTCAAAGTTTTGCTCTCTTAATGCTCGGTTAACGTTCTTAAGATGATGATGTCTTTTCTCGGCAATCACCATACGTTTGCGCGAGTTGTGTAACTCTGAAATTAAGAATACGGTGCCAGTACCAACCCAAACAAACAGCAAGATTAAGAACAAGCTCTCGGCGGTGATGTAAGAGCCCTCAAATTCGATACTACGAATAACAATGCGATGATGCCCAAGTTTTGCGCCTGATGCCGTCGCGAACTCCACCATATTTACGTTGGAATACTCGGGAGCAGAGTGCTCTAGCGCGATGTCATTATCTGCAAGCCACCATGTCATCACTTGCAGGTTTTTAATCGGTATTTCAATCACGCCGCCATCGACACCTGGCGAAAACTCCATGCCATTGTACTTATGCGTGTACTCATTATCCGGAACCGAATAAGCAGGGTTGTAATTGCGTAGGTAAGTTCGTAAACGGCCGCTAGAGTCCGCTTCCGCGTGGTAATCGATGTTGACTCTAAAAGTGTGATACTGGGAAAGGTCGAGGCCAACCGTGATGTCTGGGTCAATACGAATCGACAAGCCACAATAAGGCCAAGGGTACTCAGACTCTTTCAGTTCACAATCAAGAATGTACTGCCCATTAGCAAAGGATAATTGAGACGTACTCACGCCTCTATCGACCTGATCACTGGTTGCAATAAACTCATATTTGTCTGGTGTAATTGCCGTTATCACGCGATTTCCGCTAACACGGTAGTACTGCACTATGGCAAGCGTCGCGATAACTAAAAAGATGACTATCTTATGGATCCACTTCACATCTAAGCTTCCGGCATATATCCCTATCTTTGGGATTTCACGATATAAAATAAGTGACGTAAATTAGTGATCTTAATGCCAAAAATTTACTAAAAACCGTTATATCACACCTGAACAAAATGTCATACTATATTTTTATGCTTATATTTCATGCTAATTATTTACGCCGAGAATCAAGTATTATTGCGTATAAAAACAGGCGCCATTTGTTATACTCATCGCATAATCATCGCTAACCGTACTGCCTGTTCACAGCGCAAACGAGTCGGCGAAATAATAATCAAAATACAATGAGTAATGTCATGTCTTTATTAGCGAAAGGAACACTCAAGAAGATGAGTGCTTCCCTTGATGGCGCGGTAACCTACCGTTTGCCTGTAGGCGAAGAGTATGTAGAACTAAACCCTCTGATTGGTAAAACCATCAACCTCACCCACACTGGCAATATTTTTTGCTGCTCTTGTGGCAAGAAAACCAAGAAGAGTTACTCTCAAGGCCACTGCTTTGTGTGTATGAAAAAGCTAGCAAGTTGCGACATGTGCATCATGAAGCCAGAGACTTGCCACTACGATGAAGGCACCTGTCGTGAGCCTGAATGGGGCGAAGCAAACTGCATGGTTGATCACTTCGTTTACCTGTCGAACACATCAAGCCTAAAAGTAGGTATCACTCGTCATACGCAGATCCCTACCCGTTGGATTGACCAAGGCGCAACACAAGGCCTACCAATCCTTAAGGTTAAAACTCGCCAAATCTCTGGCCTGATCGAAGTTGAGTTAGCAAAACACATTGCTGATAAAACTAACTGGCGCACACTGCTGAAAGGCGATGGCGACGACATGGAACTGGTAGAGAAAGCAAAAGAGCTGCTTCCACTGGTGGAAGATAAGATCCAAGAGATCAAAGCAAAATTCGGTGACGATGCTATCGAAGTGTTGAGTGAGAACATCACTTCACTAAGCTACCCAGTTGAACAGCACCCGGTGAAGATTGTTTCGCATAACTTTGATAAGAACCCTGAAGTATCTGGCGTGCTGCAAGGCATTAAAGGCCAATACCTAATCTTAGATACGGGCGTAATTAACATCCGTAAATTTGGTTCTTACGAAGTCGAGGTTTCTGCTTAACCTGCAGAGCGCCTTTATAAGTGAGATACAAAAATGCCCTGAGGCTTTTGCTTCAGGGCATTTTTATTTCAGATGAGACGATCCGCTTTAAAAAATAACGAGAAAAGACTAGAGCGCGACCATATCCCCATCTACACAGTTCTTACCATTGGCTTTAGCGCGATAAAGAGATTGATCGGTGAGGTTAACCAGAGCATCAATCGTCATGCCTTCTTCACACGCACGGCTATCGCTCACTCCAATACTGACACTAGAATTGAATCGAATCTGCTCATCAATTTTGAACTCAGCTTGATTAAACTGTTGGCGAATTTGTTCAGAGATTTCACATGACATTTCTGCCGTTGCATTCGGAATGAAGACAATAAATTCTTCCCCCCCCCAGCGACCCGCGACGCCACCTACACTCTCGACATTACGCTTGGTAATATTGGCCAACGCACAAATCACCTCATCACCGACCATGTGACCGTATGTATCATTAATCGATTTAAAATCATCAATATCGAGCAGCATACACACAAGGTGATTGTCAGAGGTCATGTGTTCTCTAAACCACTCGTAAATGGCTCGACGATTGAGTAAGTCCGTCATCTCATCGTAATTCGCTTGATGAACGAGCTGCCTTTCCAACATCACCTTTTGAGTGACATCTTCAAGTACAACCTGTACCGCTGGCTGACCTTCCCAAATAATTGCATTGTCATAGATATTAAAGAAACGATGGACACCATCTAAGCCAATATTCTCGACCACATTACTGGTGCCTGATGGTTCACCCGATATCACCGCTTGATAACGCTGGCAGATACCTTCTACATTTTGTTGTGGTACCAAATTGAGAATTGAATCGAGCTCTAATACCTGCTCTATCGACTTACCACCTTGCAGGTTCACCCAAGATTGGTTCACCATCAAAGGTTTGAAATCTCGGTGTACTAATATTCCCTGCCCCGATTGCATGATCATATCGCGATACATTTGGTCTTGTTTGCGGACTATGTTCTGCAGTTGAATCGCTGGGCTCAGATCGATAACCGTCACTTGCAACGCAGGTCTTCCCTGCCACTCTGTGACATGATCAATAGAAAACACCGTGAATTCTCTGCCGTTGCGGTCCATATTGGTAAAGGTATGAACTTGAGGGTCGCGTTGACCACTGACAGTTTCGAGATAGTTTTGGTAGGCGAGAACATGGAACTCTTCAGGAATTAGATCCAGAAAGCTATCAATATTAGCCAATAATTCTTCGGGAGATTGGTAGCCGTATATACGAGCATAGTTAGCGTCAACACTAACCACATTCATATCTTGAATAATGATCACACCGTACGTGGATTCGAAATTTATAGAAAACATTGCCAACTCCGCAATCTAGCTATATGTCATCAACTAGAGCATAACAACACGCCCTACCAACGCTTCCATATAATCTTTTACGCGCTTGGGGACATTAATACAAACAGTAGTATATCGTACTGTTGATTGCTTCTCTACAAATCAATCGCTAGCACGAGTTACCAAAAGTAGACAAGCATCTCAAACTGATTACGCGCGCCAAAAAACAAAAATAGATAACCTATAGCAATGTAATGATTTACTTTTCTGTCTTTTGGCTTCTTTGGTTTCTATCTGTCCTAGTTTCTGTTTTCTTAGCTTAGACAGCACTAGCACTACTCATCCCAATCAGAGAAATAAGCAACTAAGAAGTCTATCGCTAGCCGTGCTCGCTGAGGCAGAAAGCGTCGGTTCTGATAAACAATCCAACTACTTGTACCCGAGCCCCAATACTCTTCTAGCACAGGAACCAGCTTGCCATTGGTTAGCCCGCCATTAAAACTGCTTCTAGGTAGGTACACAACGCCAAGCCCCTCTTCACAAGCTTTCAGTACCGCGCTTGAATTGTTACTTCTCCAACGACCATGCACTCTTATCGCATTCAATGGCTTTCCATTTTGCTCAAACAGCCATTGGTCACTATTGGCAATAATGCAGCTGTGTTGTTTTAACTGCTCTGGATGAATAGGTGCGCCATGTTGCTCGATATACGCTTTACTCGCCGCGGCTGCCATTGGGCGATCAACCAACTTTCTTGCCACCAGCCCTGAGTCATCTAACCGACCGTAACGAATCGCAAAGTCGATACCGTCTTCAATAAAGTTCACCATCTTGGTGTTGAAGTTCATTTCAATGGTTAGATCTGGATGAGACTTTGCAAACTCCATCAGTGCTGCCGCAACATGATTCTCGGCAAATGCGCCCGCGGCACTAACACGCAATGTACCGCTCAGCTGAGTCTGTTGAGATGTCACTTGCTCATTGGCTTGTTGCAGCCCAATCACTAAATCTTTGCACTGTTGATAGTAAGTATGTCCAGACTCAGTCAGGCTTACCATGCGCGTTGAACGGGCAAGCAAAGCCACTCCGACTCGCTCTTCTAACCTTGAAACTTGACGACTCACATGGCTGGTGCTGCAACCTAACTGCTTAGCGGCTGCAGAAAAACCGTGACATTCGGCAACCGCAACGAATTCGTTAATCCCTTCAAAGCTATCCATACTTAATCTACTCGCGTTTTATCTTTGCCATATAGCAACAATGTTTTGCCTTTTAAGCATATTATCACCTAAATGATTTGGAACTAGTATTAGATGTAACAAGACGGCGACAGCTAAGTCACAGCGCACAGGTTAACACCAAGCACGAGTGCTTAGAGAAAAGCGCCAACCTACAAATAGAAAAGCAGCAGCTCAAAGAGACGAATCATGAAAAAAATACTAATTCCAGTAACTAACCACGCGACACTTGGCGAGACAGATCAAGCGAACGGCACTTATGCTCCAGAACTTACCCACACTCTGAAAGAGATCTTGGCTGCTGGGTTCGAATACGACATCGCTTCTATAAATGGTGGCAAAGCACCTCTATACGGAACCGATATTGAAGGCGATACGGTTAATGCTGAAATCTTGGCGAATGATGACTTCCAAAACCGCATTAACAACACGATTCCAGTAAGCCAAATCAATGCAGACAGCTATGATGCGATCTTCTACCCAGGTGGTTTTGGCCTGCTTTCAGACCTAGCATCTAATGAACAATTCGCTAGCATCGCTGCCAAGCATTATGAAGACGGTGGCGTTGTCGCGGCAGTATGTCATGGCCCAGCAGCCCTGCTACCTACCGTATTGAGCAATGGCGAAACACTTCTGAGCTCTAAATCAGTGACTGGCTTTACACGTGAAGAAGAGATCGACTTTGGCACCATCAACGACATTCCATTCCTACTGGAAGAGTCGCTAGCTCGTGGGGCAGCACGTTTCAACAAGGTTCAACCTTGGCAAGAGCTTGTGATTGTTGATGAGCGAGTAATTACTGGTCAAAACCCTACAAGCGCACACGCTGTCGGTGTCGCGATTGTTGAGCACCTTTCTTAATCGAGCCATAGCTTGATGGATCTATAGCTTGTCCGACTCAACTACACGAGTCCCCTAAATAAGGCTAAAAAAAAGAGCATACTTCAAACTCAATATTCTTGAGAGAAGTATGCTCTTTTCTAATTCTATAGCCCGCTTTTAGTTATTTCTAACAATGCCCTCGAGCACGTTGAACAGTAGGTCTATTTCTTCAATCGAGTTGTAATGCATGCAACCAATACGTACTACCCCCTGCTCTTCGATACCCAACTGCTTCACCAAACCTAATGCGTAGAAGTGTCCGTTCCACACACAGATATTATGCTCGCCCAGATTTTTTGCGATAAATTCTGGAGAGTGGTTATCAAAGGTGATGGCAAATGTTGGCGTTCTTAGGTTGGAATCAAATTCCGTCTTACCGTAGAGTTTTACCCCTTCTAGATCGCCCAAGCGTTTTAGGAAATACTCGCTCAATTGGCTTTCATGCTTGTTATAAAGCGCGTAGCTTTGCTCTAGGCGAGAACGTAATGAGTCGGTTGGCTCACCAAACTGTGCCAAATAATCCACCGCAGCAATCACACCCGCTAGGCCTTCAAAACTCTGCGTTCCTGTTTCAAAACGTCCAGGCCCGATGTTAGTGGCTGGCTCAACCTTATATGGTTTTAACGTATGTAGCCATTGAGGCGCCACGTAAGCAATACCAACATGAGGGCCAAAAAACTTGTAAGCCGAACACGCTAAGAAATCACAGTTCAGTTGTTGAACATCGATCAAGTGATGAGGAGCGTAGTGAACCGCGTCAACATAAACCTGAGCGCCGTATTGGTGTGCAAGCTCGATGACTTTCTCCACATCAACAATTGAACCCGTGGTATTTGAAGCAAACGTCACGGCAACCAGCTTGGTTTTTTCGCTCAGTAACGACTCGAAGTGTGCCATGTCTAGGCTGCAATCTGACTCGTCAACACGAACTTGATGAACAATCGCGCCCTTGTCGTCTGCTGCTTGTTGCCAGCTCGATACATTCGAGTAGTGATCTAGCGCGGTAACAATCACCTCATCGCCAGCTTGCCAATCGCGGCTGATCGCTCGGCTAAGCTGAAATGTCAGCGAAGTCATGTTGGCACCAAACACAACATTGCCTGAAGATTCGGCATTCAGTAACGCTTGCACCGACTCTCTTGCCTGTTGCATCAAGCCTGTCGTCTTCTGGCTCGAAAAATAATGGCCGCCCAAGTTGGAATTAAAGTGGCCAAGGTATTCTGTCATCGACGCAAGAACATTTTCAGGAACCTGAGAGCCACCCGGGCCATCAAAAAAGGTAACCGGCTTACCGTCATGGTATTGGCCTAACGCACTGAACTGCTGACGAACATCATTAAGAGTGAAGGACATTGCGCGCATCCTTAGCCGTTAGCACAAACAAATCCATGTAGCCCATCTCATCGTGGTCTATGGTGCGAATTGGTTGTGCGTTGTGCCACAGCTTACTGTCTGCAAGCATTGTAACATCACCATTTTCAAGAACTTTTCTAAAGAACGGCGCTTCATGAGAATCTTGGTACAGCATGATTTCGCCACCAACAATGTTGTGACGGTTCACGCCAACTAGGGCGATGTGGTCGAAGCCATCTTGGTGCACGCCTTCTGGCGCAACCTGTGTCTCTTCATAAATGGCAGCGATACGAATTTGGTGGATTTCGATTTCTTGTCCATCTTCAAGCCCGTTAGTTTCAATAAACAGTTCACACATCTCTTGCATGCCTTCGCTGCTAAGAATTGGTGCTTCAATTGGCTCGAATTGACGAACAACATCACCTTGGAAGTGGTTGATGTCTTCAGACTGGACGAAGTCATGTTTGTCTAGCTCAACGACTTTCCCATTGCTGAATTCAACCACAGAGTACCTTCTCAATCGGTACTGTCCGTCAGCGTGCTCTGTGCTAGGTAGCTTAGAGAAAGAAGGTGACAACTCCTTAACCGCATGGTTACTGAGATGGGTAATATGTAGGGTGTTTTCGTGAGCGTGTAACATCATCGACTCCTTAATGATTGTTAATTTACTTTCGACATTTAACGTTTTGTTTACATAAAAGGATACTTGAAGATCTTGCCAAATCAACAATAAACAATCATTTATCCCGTCATAATTAATAATTCAGATTGTAAAACCAAGTTTAAAATAAAAAGCAGTGTATAACACCAGAACAAAAGATGACCAACTCTTAAAACTAGCACACTTCACTAGCTAGTTATAAACACCTATGAAATCAAATTTAACGATATTATTAACTAGCGCGCTGTGTTTATTATTTTGTCAGCAATTACCCACTAATACGTCAGCCGCAGCATCTAGGCTCATCCCACTACTTCGACATACTTTATTTGTATGTTTTTGCACATCGAAATACGACCAACCTATCAGTTGCCAAGCTATTGGTTATTTACACAACAAGCTGGAATTGGTTAATTTATGAGTAAGCCAGAATCCACACGCCTTTGCTTGCGCGTCTGGAACAGGTCGAGTTCGGGGGGAACTCGGCCGCCCCAAATGGTTTGATTCTTTTAAGGGAGTAAGTTGGTTGTTCTTTTAGTCTCGAGGATGTTGCGGGGGATTTGAAAACAAGAGAATGAAGCGTTAGAAATGCACTATGCAATGAATGTAGTTTCGAGATATACGGCATGTGTTCAAATGTCTGGTGTGCTTCGCTAACTCGTTTATGCCCCATTACTTCTCAGCGCTAAAGTCTAACCATAATCTGCAATTGTAAGATTGCCTTACCTGTAGTTATCCGAGAGAGTATCGACGAAAGCTTTTTAAAATTATGCGTCATCTAGCAATCTGATATTAAGTAAACCTCACTAAACTATTGATTAACAATTGAACTTTGTTCACAAAGATTGAATGATAGGAGTATTAAAAAACGGTTGAAACCGTTAAATTGCAATGGAGTGATATGAAAAGCGTACTAATTACAGGTGGTAATCGTGGATTATGGTTACCGCCAGCAATAGAGGTTAATAAATAGATGCTTAAATTTAAAATATGTCTGGCGATTTTGCTATCTTGTTCATTCAATGCGAATGCGAATAGAGACGCAGATTGTGGTGATTTATACACTAGCTTTTATTTTGCTAAACAAAAGAGGGACGTAGATCTCAATGACTTAGCAAAGAAACGCGATGAGTGGCTAAAGACACATCTCGATATCCACTATGAAGATGATTCCAGTTTTGCACGAGTCAAGACAGCTATTGTTAAAAAGCTGAAGCTAGAACCAGCTTTATACTCAGATGATTTATTTATGCCTAGGGCGATATATGAACTATCGAAATATTGGCATTTCGAGGGGGTAGACGTTGACGCAAAAGAAGTGTTCACTAATATGACTAGAGGGAACATAAAGTTTCTTTTTCAAGATATTGAAGAATACGGTATGTCAACGGCTTTTTATGTTCTTTCGTCTCAAAATCATGATTTAATAGATGCAATGTACCAACCTTTTGGGGAGTCAGTGTTTTCTTTAGAATCACTTTCACCGTTATACCCAGAATTGACAG